>NZ_JBGONO010000017.1:0-123758 GCF_041439165.1 Enterovibrio sp. FF113
AAATCCCTATTTCTCCGCCAAATTAGATTAAGCCCGCTCAGTGAGCGGGCTTTTTCGTATCTGGAATAAGCATTTATAAATAGGGTGCAGAATCCTAGGCTTGGGTTCAGCCGAGCGAAGCGAGACAACGTTGCCCCGACGAAGTCGGAAAGGCGACGGCCCGAAGGGCAAGGGAGCGCAGCGACAGAGTAAATCCCTATTTCTCCGCCAAATTAGATTAAGCCCGCTCAGTGAGCGGGCTTTTTCGTATCTGGAATAAGCATTTATAAATAGGGATGCAGAATCCTAGGAGGGGGGGACGCCTAGTCTTCAGCCGAGCGAAGCGAGACAACGTTGCCCCGACGAAGTCGGAAAGGCGACGGCCCGAAGGGCGTGAGCGAAGCGAACAGTAAATCCCTCTATATCACGATCTGGCTCCACCAAATGAGAAAAGGCCGCTGTTCTTTCGAAAGATACAGCGGCCTTTTTGCATTTACCCGCCTTGGGCTATATGCGGTAGATCACGTCCAGAAGAACAAGACTAGCGCTTTGTGACCTGATGGATATTGAACAAATCACTATTAATTGTCGCAACGGTATATTCAAATGGGGTTCCATCCTCAAATGAAACTAACTCCCTAAGCTCTATCATAGCTTGTCCGGTGTCCACGCCTAGCATTTCTGCCAGTTCCGTATCATGAAGGTTAAACGCTGAGATATCTTGTTCCCGCATTTGTACTTTCTTGCCTGTCAGTCGTTCCATGTAGCCGTATTTTGAGTGCTCGATCTGATTAAATTCGAAGCCATGGCAGATAGCGACGGGGATATGCGTCTGTTCAAAAGAGACAGGCATATTGCCAAAGCTCATCAATCGCTCGAGATAGTAGACCTGTTCATTGGGCTTAATACGCAACGCATGGGCGATTTGCACGGTAGGGACTTGAATTATTGCGCTAGAAACCACACGCCTGACTGCACTTTGGCCAGCCTGTTGTGCCTGATGATCGAAAGGGGAGAGTTCGTGAAAATTGCCGCTTTGCACAGGTAGGCCGGAGCCAACATAAAGTCCAGAACCTTTAACGCGATAAATGACGCCTTGTTCAACCAAGTAGCGTGTAGCCTCACGAACTGTTGAACGTGTAATACCGATGTGCTTGGCAATGCCTGCTTCAGTATCCAGTTTGTCTCCTGACTTCAGGTTAGCTGACGATATTTTTTGTTCAATAAAGTCGATAACTTCCTGCTGCTTCCCTGTCACTTTGATGGTCATAGTGTTCTTATAATTATCTTGTTCGATGATTGTAATGGCCCGCGTTTAGGCAATGTCGTGCAGATAAAAAAACTGGTATCTACATGAAGATACCAGTTAGCAGTGTATGTTATTGCGCGGTGAAAACAAATACGCTTGTTTTACCGTGAATGACCGATTTTGGTTACGGAGTAGTTACTTGTCAGCTAATACAGAGAAGCAGAAATCGGCAATACGTTCAGCGCTGATCCCATAGGCATCTTTGAGGTAGTCTAAAGAACCAACCTGACCATATTGTTCATTCACGCCAAGCTTATGGAATTGCTTAAGCGCGACACCAGAGGAAAGCAATTCGCTTGCTACCGCGTCACCCAAGCCACCGATAGTATTGTGGTTTTCAATGGTGATTACTCGCCCCGTTTTTTGCGCGTACTTCACGACGAGTTCTGTATCCAGCGGCTTGATGGTGTGCATATCGATCACAGCAACGGTAGCGTCTGTATTGTTTTCGATGATTTCCGCAGCCTCAAGTGCATCATGAACACAAATGCCTGAGGCAATAATTGTCAGCGTTTCACCATCGTTTAAGACGTTACCTTTGCCGATTTCAATGTCGCTTTCTGACTCATACAGCGCAGGAACATCTTTTCGTGTTGAGCGAATGTAGTTAACGCCCTTACGGTGATAAGCATGGCGCATTGCCGCGCGCAGAACGTGTTCATCGGACACATCGACGATCGTGGCATTCGGAACCAAGCGCATGAGGCCAGTGTCTTCAAATGGCATATGCGTGCCGCCATTGGTCACAGCTGTCACACCCGCATCACTACCGAAGATGTTAATGTGTTGGCCAGCATAGCCGCCAGCGAGGAAAATCTGATCATAGCAACGGCGTGTTGCGAAACAGCCAAAAGAGTGTACAAACGGCACTTTACCAACCGCAGATAAGCCAGAAGCTACGCCAATCATGTTGGCTTCTGCGATGCCGCATTGCAGAAAATTCTTCGGAAAAGCGTCTGCAAATTTGCGGGTGCTGACACTGCCCATCAAATCGGCTTCCAATACCATGACATCATCATGTTGTTCAGCCAATTCCATCAGCATTTCTGCATGGATAACTCGAAGTTCTTTGCTCATTTTAGTTCCTCAATTTTTGCATCCAACAGGGCTATGTCTGCTTCAATCGCAGCGCGCAAATTGTCGTCTAGGCGTAAATGGTGGTTTGCAGAAATGGAAACCACACTCTGCATGCCTTGGCCTTTTTCGGTATCGAGAATAATGGCGGTAGGGCGGTCATTCGTTGCAATGGCTTTTTCGATGACGTCACAAATCGCTTCAACATTTCCACCATCAACAGACAGCGATTGGAAACCGAAAGATTCGAATTTCTTCTGAAGGTCAAACGACGCTTGAATGTCGTTGATGTCACCGTCTAGTTGGCGTTTATTGTTATCAACAAAAACCACCAGATTGCTGAGTTTGTGGTGGGCGGCAAACTGAATCGCTTCCCAGCATTGGCCTTCTTGAAGCTCGCCATCACCGACAATGGTAAACACGTTGGAATCTGAACCTGCAGCCATACCAGTGGCACATGAAATGCCTTGACCGAGCGAGCCTGTTGTCATGTCGACGCCCGGTGTTTTCTTCATGTCGGCATGGCTTGGCAAATTGGTGCCATTGGCGTTGATGGTTTTTAACCAAGATATGTCAAAGAAACCGCGCAATGCCAATGTGGCGTAAAGCGCTGGGCCAGCATGACCTTTTGAAAGTACAAACAGATCGCGGTCTTTCATCTGAGGGTTTGCTGGGTCGTGCTTTAGGTAGCGACCGTAAAGACAAGCAAGGGTTTCAGTGACAGACAGACAACCACCAAAGTGTCCATAACCCATGTTTAAAAGTGCTGTCGCCATTTCTTTTTTGATAGACAGATTGAATGACTCAATCTGACGCAGATCAAGAGAAGATTGCATAGTTACCTCGGGGGAATAGGGTTAGCGGGCTGGCACTCAGCCCGCTTGGGAATTAGTTGTTTTCTGCTGCTTGTGGTGTTTTCTTGCCCAAGAAGTTTGTGCTAAGTACAAGGCCTGCGACCACAGCAATGCCCAGCACTACCGCTTCTTTGCCAATCATTGCTAGGTAGCCAAGGAAGATACCTGTGATAGCGAAATCAGAGTCAGAGAACGTTGTGTTGGCAAAACCAAGGTCACCCAAAACTGGCAGTAACCAAAGGGTTAGGAAGGTAATGACGACACCATTAACGAAAGCGCCAACAGCTGCGCCACGACGACCACCGGTTGCGTTACCGAAAACGCCCGCTGTCGCACCAGTGAAGAAGTGAGGAACGACACCAGGAAGGATGAGTGTTAGCTCCATCACACCCAATATCCCCATGCTCACTAAGCCACCTAAGAAGCTGCATAAGAAACCAACCAGAACGGCATTTTGCGCGTAAGGGAATACGATTGGGCAATCTAACGCTGGCTTAGCGTTAGGTACTAATTTCTGAGAAATACCGTTAAAAGCAGGGACGATTTCCGCAAGAACCAGACGCACGCCTTGAAGGATAACGAACACACCTGCAGCAAAACCAATCGCGGTCAAAATCGCGTAAACGATAGGGTTTTGGCCATTACTCAAGTTCTCCATGACAAACTCAGAGCCTGCCGCCAATACAAGGATGAGGTAGATAATACCCATGGTTAGAGAGATTGAGATTGAAGAATCACGAAGGAACACGAGGTTCTTTGGTAAGTTCATTTCTTCTGTGCTTTTTGAACCTTTACCGACCCATTTACCAACAAGACCTGAAGCGACGTAACCAAAGGTAGAGAAGTGGCCAAACGCGACGTCATCACTGCCTGTTATCTTACGCATGAAGGGTTGTGCCATGGCAGGGAAAAGCACCATGATAAGACCCAACGTCACCGAGCCGAGGAACACCAGTGTAGCACCTGTAAATCCAGCAACACTCAAAATGATGGCGATCATACATGCCATGTATAGCGTGTGGTGACCGGTCAAGAAGATGTATTTGAATTTACTAAAGCGAGCGAAGAAGATATTTGCGACCATGCCAAACGCCATGATCATTGACGTTGATGCGCCAAAGTCAGCCATTGCTGTGGCATAGATAGCTTCGTTATTGGGTATAACACCGCGAAGGCTAAAGCCTTCTTCCATGAGCACACCCATAGGGGTGACAGCGGAAACAAGGATGCCAGCACCGCCGCCAATGACGATAAAACCAAGAATGGTTTTGATAGAGCCTTTGATGACATCGGAGCTGGATTTCTTTTGAATCGCCAAACCTAGCAGAGCAACTAAGCCAATTAGAATGGCTGGAGTACTAAGAATATCAGTGATGAAGTCAAGCATAGCCACACCCTCTAATTACGGTTTAAGTAAGCTTCAATCTTTTCTTTCATTGCGACTTTGTCGGTGATGTTAGGAATAGAAATAACATCGCCTGCATGAATACTGTCAGCCAAATCCTTGGTACAAATGAACACGTCAGCCATGTCCGGTGTCACTGAGCCCAAATCCGTGTGCTCAACGTCTGCATCGATACCCAAATCACGCATAATTTCTTTTACTTTCATTTCGATCATGAAAGAAGAACCAAGACCTGTGCTACAAACGGCCATAATACGCATAGTGTTACCCTCAATATTTTTTAATTATTTCAATGATTTCTTGTGTGTTCTGAGCATTGATAACAGCGAGGACATCCTCGTCGTTACAGAAAAACTCAGAGATAGAAGTGATCAATTCGATATGTTGGCTGCTGTCTTTGGCTGCCAACAAAAGAAGCAGTTTTACTGGGTCGTTATCTTCGCTGTGGAATTCGACACCGTTGCGGACGATAAGCAATGAAAGTGAGTTGTTGACGACACCCTCTTCAGGACGGGCATGTGGCATGGCTATCATTGGCGCGAGGACATAGTAGGGGCCAAGATCCAATGTGGTCTTAACGATCGCATCCTTGTAATCCGTTTTGATATCGCCAGATTCAATCAATGGCGCGCAGACCAAGTCGATGGCATTTTCCCAATCTGATGCGGAATCAATAATGGAAATTCGTTGTTCAGAAAGCAGCGTCGAAAGCATACGTATCACCTTGCTTATACATCTGTTAAGTTGTCTATACAGGTTGAATGTACGTGTTTTATCAAGGCTATTTTGTGATGTGCCTCTTAGTGATGACTGAGCAAAACAGCCAATTAACCATACTGTTTGAGTGGTCACATGTCGGGTTTATTTCACTGCGTGTAAGAATGAAAGTGAGATCTTATGCTAAGAATGAATGATAGAACGGTGATAAGTGTGGCCGAAATGTGTGGCTACTTTTGGGAGATTTGTATTTTACAAAGTTAGCGCGCCGGAAATGGCCTGTAAATTCATTGTGATGAACTTTAGCCCTGCCGTTTTACATCACTTTTCGCTCGTACTTATGTATCAGGCTTGAGCAGGTTATAAGTCAATCAGGCGAGGAATAGATGTTAGGTCAATCAGCGGCCTTTTAGCCAAACGTGCTTCGCCCGCGAACAACAGCATTGGTTCGAAATGTTCGTTATCAAGTGCTTTCACATTCACCAGTTCATTCAACCCATAAAATCGGCTCACGTACTGAGTGGTTTCTTTAGGTAATTTGAGCGATGAAAATACGTTTGTTCCAGCGCGCTTTATTGCCCGGGAAACCCGTCCTTCTCCTGCGTTATAAGCGGCGAGTGTGAGGGCTAAATCACCATCAAACTTGTGATGCAAAAATTTCAGATATTTGATGGCCGCATCGGTACTGGCATAGGCGTCAAATCGCTCGTCTTTGTCGCTTTCAACCGTTAATCCAAATCGCTTTGCGGTGGCAGGCATTAACTGCCACAGGCCACTTGCACTCGCTGAGGAAACGGCGGAAGGGTTGTATGAGGATTCCAGCATTGGGATGAGAACAAACGCGCTAGGTAAACCTTGGGAACGGAGTTCACCGAGAATGTGGTTCACCAATGGAGAATATGAATCAAACTGGCTGAGAATTTGCGTTTTATAAGGGGCGAGAACGCGGAATTCTTGTTCTATTTGGTTTTGCGTTGGAGCGGCGCTAAGTGAAAGAGAAACAACCAAAGAACACGCAAAGATAAGGGTTATGCGTGCTGTAGCGTACGTCAGCGTGGAGCGTATCACGATTGACCAATCTGCTCGTGATAGGTGTGGTTTTCCGATTGATTTAACTGGTTCAACATTTCGTGGAAACTGGCGGAAGTCTGGCCGTTTTCCGCATTGTATTGCTGACATTGCGTGATCAAGTCTTTCAGTATCATCCACTGCTTTCTTGCTTGCGGAGCAATGCTGGGCGGAAGAGCGTTCAGCAATTTTTTTGTACCTGCATCGTCTGCCGTTACGCCAATATTTGCCAGGCACTGCGAGCGCTCAATGGCAGTGCACTTTACCTGCTCAATGATGGGTAACTGTTTGCGAATGTTGGTTTGAAGCGCTGGCGCATCAAACTGTAGATAAAGGCCACGTTGCGCGATGATCAAAGGCAGTAATTGGTTGTATTGTTTTATGTCACTGCTAATGGTACGCAGAAATTGTTGAATATGTTGGGTGGCAGTCGATGCCATGTCCGTCCCCTCAATTAAGGTGTGTTATTCGTGGCCTGTGTGAAACTGCATGACGGCCTGTGATAGCGCCTGCATGTCTAAACTCAATTCGCCACGCTGAAGGGCAGTACGAATTTGTTCTACCTTTGCCATGTCAATATTCGGCATAGAGGCCAATTCTTGCTGGGCTTTACTGATTGCCGCCGTATTGGTGTTGAGTTGTGTTTCAACAACTGATGAGCGAACAGGCGTTTCAGCCGATTTGGTGGCCGTTTGATTCAGTGAGCTTTGCTGAATGTGGCCGCCCGCAACTTTATCGATTTTCATGTTTAATGTCCTTGTTCATCACTTATAGGATAAATGCGACCATCTTGATGACAGGATTAAATACGAAACGCATTTTTGATGAAAAGTGATGGTTTGTTGGAGAGAGTTACTCGGGTCACTGGTGATTTCGAGCTTTTTAACCGAGAGTTGCCAAGCTCAGTCCAATTTTTTCTTTAATTTGATGAATTTGTCGCCAATCGAAAGTGGTCGAAAACGTTACAGCGTTTGCACATATTGCTTTGGCGTTACTCCAAACACATCCTTGAAACGACTGGCGAAACGGACTTCGGATTGGTAGCCACAAGCGAGTGCGATATTGAGCTGAGTGCGTGATTTTTGCATCAAAGAAAGGGCATATACCATTCTGATGTTAGTGAGCACTTGCCTAAAAGAGGTCTCTTCAGAGGCAAGCTTACGTTTCAGTGTCGCTGGGCTCATGGAAAAGTGCGTGGCAACCGTATCGATGCTGTGCGCATCGCCGGGATTGAGGCTGAGATAACTCGCGAGTTGTTCTTTCAACGCCCCTTCTTTGCTTGGAAACAAAAGATGCAGAGACCCCGCGGCTTTTAGTTCAGCATAAAACCCGTGAAGGAACTGACGCTGCGTGTCAGCTGCCAAGTTTTTCTCTGCCATCTCGTAGAGCGTGTCGAAACAGTAAGCGAGTTGTGGCGTCACGCTGACGCGCGGTTCGCTATTGACAGCGTTTGATGCTGAAGCTGCGCTGCTCGATAAATCTTCTAGCCATTCAGAGGGCGGTGGTTCTAGGAAGGTGAGGGTACGGGAATAAAATGTTGTCTGTGACGGTTCATTCACAAACGTAAGATAATGACTGGCGGGCACAACCAGCCAGTCTTCTTGCGTGTAATGACGAGGATCATCTTGCCACCAAAGCTTTTTGTAGCCTCGGTTCACCCAGATAATAGTTGGCGCGTAAATCAACACATTGCGAAGCGGCTGCGAAGTCACACCGCGAAACTGCCCTGCCTGCACCAAAGTCATCGTCATCCGTACCCTCCGTTTTTGCTTTTACTTATTCGCTCACATAGGTTGCAGTGAGTGTCGCTTTGTCCAGTGCCGATGCATTTAGCATGTAGCCAATCAGGGCGTTGGACGGGTTATCTGGCAGTTCAAGCTTTTCAGTTGGTAATGCCCAAATGGTAAACTGATAACGGTGCATGCCATGACCTTTTGGTGGGCAAGCACCGCCAAAGCCAATTGCGCCATAATCGTTGCCCATTTCTCGGGCGTCTTTCAGTTTGCCCGATATGCCGCGTTCAACGCTTTGTTGCGATGATGGAATATCTAACGCGACCCAGTGCCACCATCCGCTGCCTGTCGGGGCGTCGGGATCATAGGCAGTAATGGCAAAGCTTTTTGTCCCTTTCGGTGCATCCTTCCAGCTCAGTTGTGGTGACAGGTTATCACCTGTGCAACCAAAGCCTTGAAAGGCGAAGGTCTCAGCCATGCGAGTCCCTTCTTGAATATCTTGGCTGGTTAACGTCAGTGCTTGGCTACCAAAAGACACGGCGGCGATGAATGGGACTAAAAATATGGTTTTCATGGTGGCTCTCCTTTGCAATCTGTGAGAACGAGAATATCAACCACCGCTTGAGCATTCTCTACAGAATGGCTCAATGTGAAACCAAATGGCACATGAAATGAGCTTTTTGGTGAAAAATTCAATTAAAACTGTGTATGAACCTGATTTAAACCTGTCACCAGTGCACGAACTACTTTCTCTGATGACAGATTTTGCACATCAATTTGCTGGCCCTTCTTCCCATTTTCTAGCGCCACCCCTTTGGTGCTGGCGGTAAAGCCATTTTTGCTGGCAATTACCACGACTTCATTGCCTTTTTCCACTAATGGAATCGCGCTTAATTTAGCGGGGTTTAAGACATAACCCGCGCGAACACGGCGTTGAGTTTGATGATCCGTGGCATCGGCTATGGATGTGAAAAAGGCATCGTCTCGGGTCAGTGTTCGAGCTTCCAATTTCAACGCTTTTGCAATCACCGTGTCGCCCCGCTGAAGGGCCGTTAGGGTGACCACTACTGGCAGGGTGATCGCGCCTTTGATCGACACGTTCATTCTCCACGGGTTGTTGAGATCTTCGCAACGCACGGAACGTTTGAGATGACCAATCGGCAGTGATTGATGGTCGCGACCTTCAATCACAAGCGAAGACTGACATGGCGGCAGGTGGCTGACGGCACGCGGCACGCGAATATCAAATGTCAGGGTGTAATCAGGCCAGTGACGAGACTGAGCGGTGTGTGCCACTTCGTCTTGATAAGCACGACCCACTACGTCTGTGATCGTGGCTTCTGACAACATGATTTCTGACTTCGACTTCTCCTTTGCAAACGCTGTTGAAGCGCCTAGTGCGCTCAATACGAACAGGGAAAAAAACACAGAACGAACGACAGGAACCATGGACTTCCCTTTGCTAAGTAATACTTCCGATAGGCGGAAGTTGGCTTTCCCTTTGTTTTTATATCTCATTGATTTTTAATAATTATATTTCTGGCATGCATCTTGTAACTACCTGTGGGTATTCGAAATGAATTTAAGGAGAGAGGCATGGCAATCACGTTTGAACAAGCCTTGGGTGTGCACCCGGACGCGCTGAATTTTCGCGTTCAGCGTACCAAAGTCCTTGCGAGTAACCTAGCGAATGTTGATACGCCGGGATACCTCGCAAAAGACCTGAGCTTTACCACTGTGATGAGTCAAATGTCGTCGGGAAGTGTCACTAAACAAATCCCAAGCATGAAAATTGGCGCTCAGTACGCGATCCCTTATCAGAACAGCAAAGACGGAAACACTGTCGAGCTTGGGGTAGAGCAAGCCAAATTCACTCAAAACAACATGGATTTTCAAACCAGCCTGACCTTTCTGAACATGAAGTTTTCCGGCTTGGCAAAAGTGATTGAAGGACGCTAACCATGTCATTTACCGATATTTACACCATTGCAGGCTCGGCGATGAATGCGCAAACCGTGCGCTTGAATACCGTGGCCAGCAACCTCGCTAACGCCGATTCAGTGTCGGCCAATCCGGATGATGCTTACAAAGCGCTTAAGCCGGTTTTCGCGACGGTGTACAGCAACACCCAATTGGTCGCGGGCGAAAACATGTATCCGAATGCGGAAGTGCGCATTGTCGATGTGGTGCAAGCGCAAAATCAGGCTGAAAAACGCTTCGAGCCGAACAGTCCGCTCGCGAACGATGAAGGTTATGTCTACTACCCAGGTATTGATGTGGTGTCAGAAATGGCCGACATGATGTCTGCGACGCGTAGCTTCGAAACGAACGTCGAAGTGATGGCGAATGTGAAAAGCATGCAGCAGGGTCTGCTGAAATTGGGACAAGGTAGCTAAATGAGTATTGCACACTACACCGCCATGTCTGCGGACGCACCAATCACCGCGAGAAGCGAAGACGCCACTGTGTCTAGTAACCCTCTTGATACAAACAGCGCCAGCTCTTTGGAAAACGAATTCATCACCTTGATGGTGGCGCAAATCCAGAATCAGGATCCGCTTAACCCGCTTGATGGCACCGAATATGTCAGTCAGCTTGCACAGTTCTCACAAGTACAAAGCATGGAAAACATGTCGGGAACCATGCAAAACAGCATGGTGCTGCTCGACAACATGCAGGTGCTTTCAACCGCGGGTTTGGTCGGCCAAACCGTGTATGTATCAGGCAATGAGTTTGAGCTTGGTGAGGGCATTCAGAACGGAAAAGTGGAGCTTGCCCACGCATCCAATCAAGTCACCTTGGTGGTAAAAGATGCCTACGGACAGAAAACAGAAGTGCCGTTGGGTGCTCACCAAGCTGGCGATGTTGATTTCTCTATCGACCCAGAAAAGCTCGGATTGAAAGCGGGTGAATACACCGTATCAGTCAACGTTCAAGACGGACAAGCTAGCCCTAACGTCTTGTTGGCCGGGCAAGTTGAACAAGTTCGCATTCCAAGCACTGGCGGCGCAGCACTGGTCAACATTACCGGTGTCGGCAGTGTTCCTTTCTATCAAATCACGCAGTTTGGCGCATAACCAAGCCATGACCATCAAACAAGGATAAGAGGATAACCATGAGTTTTAATATTGCATTGAGTGGTCTGGACGCGACCAACGCAGAACTGAACACCATCAGCCATAACATTGCCAACGCTTCAACGTATGGATTCAAAGGGGCACGCACTGAGTTTTCTGCGGTGTATAACGGCATGCAACCGGGCGGCGTGGAAGTGGCGTCAATCTCGCAAAACTTTGATAAGAACGGCTCAGTGACAGGTACGGGTCGCGCCATGGATTTGGCGATCAACGGCTCGGGTTTCTTTGTCACCAAAGACAGCGCAGGCCAGAATTTATATACCCGCTCAGGCGTATTTGGCACGGACAAAGATAACTATGTCGTGTCCAATGCAGGTGCCAAGCTTCAAGGCTACAGTGTCGATGGCGCCGGAAATTTGCTTTCGGGATCGGTAGGGGATGTGCAAATTTCGACATCATCTCTGGCTGCCCAAGCCACAAATAAACTCGATTTCGTGGCTAACTTTGATGCCAGTGCGGAAGTGATCGATCAAACGACGAAACCTTTTGATCCTAATGACCCAAGCTCGTTTAACTCGTCATACACCAGCAAAGCTTATGACTCCCTCGGTAATTCACACACCGTCACCCAGTACTTCACTAAAACCGCCGATAACCAGTGGCAGGTCAACGTACAAGTCGATGGCAGCACAGCCCCAGTTCAAACCGTCGCGGTAGATTTTAATGAAGACGGCACGCTGGCTTCACCAACGGGCACGTTTAACGTTGCATTCCCTGCGGCGGGCGCGAATCCGGTCAGCATTGATATCAGCCTTGCTGGTAGCACTCAGTTTGGTGCGGCGTTCGGTGTCAGCACCAACAATCCGAACGGTTACACCTCCGGTGAATTGGCGGGCGTGCGTGTGGAAGACAACGGCATGATCTACGCGACTTACACCAATGGTCAGTCGCAGCTTCAAGGTCAGGTTGTGTTAGCAGATTTTGCTAACCCACAAGGTTTGGCAACGGTGAGCGGCACAGCGTGGACGCAAAGCTATGGCTCAGGCGCTCCGATCATCGGCGTTCCGGGTTCAGGCACCTTGGGCGGGTTAACACCGGGTGCACTTGAAGGCTCGAACGTCGATCTGACGACAGAATTGGTGAGCTTGATGACCGCTCAGCGCAATTATCAGGCGAACGCGAAAACGATATCGACCAACGACAAACTGACCCAAGCGCTGTTTAACGCGATTTAACGGAGCGCAGCATGGATAGTTTGCTATTTACCGCAACCTCAGGCGCAAGCCGTGTGTTGAAAGCCCAGCAGGTTCGCTCTAACAACTTGTCGAATGCCGATACCGCAGGCTTTCGCGCTGACATGGAGCGTATGCAAAGTGTCGAAGTGAAAGGCGCGGGATTTGATGGTCGCACCTTGGCGGTCACTAACTCCGCCATGACGCGCTTTGATTCTGGAGATGTAACCAAAACCGGACGTTCGCTCGACGTGGCGATCATGGGTGATGGCTTTATGGCGGTGCAAACGCCAGCAGGTAACGAAGCCTATACCCGCGCGGGCAACATTAAGGTCGATAACTTTGGCGCATTGAGCGTTAACGGTTTTCCGGTGCTGGATGCGGGTGGCGGCGCATTGGTATTGCCGGATTATCAGAAAGTTCAGATCAGTGAGCGCGGTTTGGTCTCAGTCGTGCCGCCGGGTGGCGGTGCGGAAATTCAAGTGGGCGCACTGAAACTGGTCAACCCTGATATCAGACAGATTCAAAAAGAAAGCGATAGCTTGTTGCACAGCATTGATGGTGCGCCGTTTGATGTCGACCCAAGGGTGCAAGTGGCATCTGAACACATTGAAGGCAGTAACGTGTCTGCCATTGATGAACTGGTTGGGGTTATGTCGCTGACGCGTAACTTCGAGATGCAAATACGCATGATGAAAACCGCAGAAACATTGGCGCAGGCTGGCAACAAATTAATGGCGGCGCGTTAACTCACGCCGCGATAGGAGAGAAAGCAATGCACTCATCATTATGGGTAAGTAAAACGGGGATGGCGGCGCAGGACACCAAGATGACTGCCATTTCTAACAACTTGGCAAACGTCAATACGGTCGGCTTTAAGCGTGATCGCGTGGTGTTTGAAGATCTGTTCTACAGCATTCAACGTCAGCCCGGCGCGCAAGTGGACGACATTAACCAACTGCCGACAGGTGTGCAGTTGGGCAGCGGTGTGCGCGTGGTGGGGACGCAAAAAGTCTTCACCCAAGGCAACACACAAAACACCAGTCAGGAACTGGATTTGGCTGTGATGGGTCAAGGTTTTTTCCAGATTGAAAACTCAGACGGCCAGATCACGTATTCCCGAAACGGCCAGTTTCACGTTAATTCTGAAGGTTTGATGGTGAACAGTCAGGGTTTGCCATTAGAACCACAAGTACAGATCCCAGATAACGCGGTATCTGTATCCGTCGGTGTCGATGGCAACGTGTCAGTGACCACCGCGGGCGATCCTGCGCCACAAAATATCGGTCAAATCACGTTGGCCAAATTCATTAACCCAGCCGGTCTAGAAGCAGTCGGCGGCAACTTGTTTCGTGAAACCGAAGCCAGTGGTTTAGCGGAAGAACTGATCGCGGGTGAAGACGGCGCGGGCAGCATCAAGCAAGGCGCACTGGAAGGTTCAAACGTGCAAGTGGTGGAAGAGATGGTCGACATGATCACGACGCAACGTGCATATGAGATGAACGCCAAAGTGGTGTCGGCCGCAGACGACATGCTCAAGTTTGTTGCGCAGTCGATTTAGTCAGTTAGGACAGTAGTCTCACTAGCTATTACGTTAACAAGCGCATTAGCAATCGCGTCAATAAAAGAAAAGCGCGCGAACGGTGAAACAGAAAGAGTGGTGATGATGAAGGATAGCGCAATGAAATGGCTTTCTATGAGTGGGTTGCTGGTGATGATATTGCTGACAGGTTGTGCAGGCCGTCAGGAATTCACGCCACCAAAACCGGATGCGGAAGAGTATGCCCCGCCAGTATTGGATTACTCGTTACCCGAAGCGAAAGACGGCAGCCTTTATCGTCATCAATACAGCATGACGCTGTTTCAGGATCGCCGCGCTTATCGCGTCGGCGACATCTTGACTGTCTTGCTGTCGGAAGAAACCGAGTCGCGCAAAAAAGCCGATACCAGCTTTGGAAAAAGCGCGGGTGTGGGTTTTGCTGCGCCTATCTTTGGCTCCAATACCCTCGATGGTGCAGCGGTGAATATTGATGCAGACCGAAACTTTGATGGCAGTGCATCGAGTTCCCAAGGCAATAAATTGCAAGGAGCGATCACGGTGACGGTGCATGAGGTCATGCCCAACGGTGTACTTCGCATTAATGGCGAAAAGTGGCTGCGCTTAAATCAAGGCGACGAGTTTATTCGCCTGACGGGCATTGTTCGTGTGGATGATATCAACCGCAGCAATCAGATTTCCTCCCTGCGAATCGGTGATGCTCGCATTACCTATGCGGGACGTGGTGCATTGGCTGATAGCAATGCTTCTGGCTGGATGACGCAATTCTTCAACTCGCCATGGGTGCCGTTCTAATGAATCAACGCAATACGATATTTTCGTCTCTGCTACTGTTTTTGTCTCTGGGCATCTCGGCAATGACCTTTGCTCAAGATGTTAAGTTTGCTCAAAACGGCAATACAGAAGGTGGAAAAACGGAAATCAAAACCCCGATCATGGATTTGGTCGATATTCAGGGCATTCGTCAAAACCAATTGGTTGGTTATGGCTTAGTGGTGGGCTTAGACGGGCAGGGTGACCGTAACCAGGTCAAATTCACGTCTCAATCCATTACTAACATGCTGCGCCAGTTTGGTGTGCAAATTGATGCCAATACCGATCCGAAACTGCGCAATGTGGCCTCAGTGAGTGTCACTGCCGTCGTCGACCCAAATGTAGGCTCAGGTCAGGCGATCAACATTGTCGTCTCCTCAATTGGCGATGCCAAAAGCCTTCGTGGTGGCACCTTGCTTCTCACGCCATTGCGTGGCGTTGATGGCGAGGTGTACGCCGTGGCACAAGGCAACGTGGTGGTGGGAGGCGTGACAGCAGAAGGGCGCAGCGGTTCGAAAACCACGGTTAATACCCCAACCACTGGCCGTATTCCAAACGGTGCCACCATGGAACGTGAAATACCGTCTGATTTTAACGAACGCGAAAAAGTGACGTTGAACCTGCGCAAAGCAAGCTTCACCACGGCTAAAAATATCGCTCGAGAAATCAACACCACGTTTGGTCCAGATGTGGCGATGGCCATCAACAATGCACGCGTGGAAATGCGTGCGCCCAAAGACACGCAGCAGCGCGTGATCATGCTGTCCATGCTAGAGGAAATGAGCGTGGCACAAGGTCGCAAGCCCGCACGCGTGGTATTCAACTCTCGCACGGGCACAGTGGTGATCGGTCAAAACGTGAAAGTTGGCGAAGCGGCGGTGAGTCACGGCAACCTGACGGTGACCATTTCAGAAACCCAACAGGTAAGCCAGCCCAATGCCTTTGCCGATGGCGAAACGGTCACGGTCGATAACTCTGAAATTGATATCAATGAAGATCAGGCGCAAATGGTGATTTGGCCGCCAGGCACGGATCTCAATACTATCGTGGGTGCTGTGAACAGTCTCGGCGCGACCCCGACTGATCTGATGTCCATTCTGCAAGCATTGCACGAAGCGGGTGCGCTCAGTGCTGAACTGGTCGTGATTTAAGGAGCCGATAATGAAAGTAGAAGGGTTGCACGATCAGACGCGAATGAGCTCAATGCTTTATCACGACAACAGTGCCTTGGCGAAAATCAAACACAGTGCCGATCAGCAAGGGGCACTAAAAGAAGTGGCAGGGCAGTTTGAAGCTATGTTCTTGCAACTGGTGTTACGCCAGATGCGCAGCAGTAGCGATGTATTGGCAGACGAAGACAGCCCATTTTCGAGCCAGCAATACGGCGTGTTTCGCGATATGTACGACGGTCAGCTCGCGATTGAAATGTCGAGAAAACAAAGTGCCGGTATCGCGGACATGTTAGTCAAACAGCTTGGCCCTGCGGCCATGCAAGCCAATGGTGTTTCGTTGCAAGGCAGTGTTGAACAACGAGCCGCTAAGACGAAGGCAGATGCCAACGTGATAGCGTTATCAAAGAGCGGCATTAATAGCGGCGGCATGAAAGAAACACACAATTTGGCCGCCAACGACGAGTTTTGTGTCATCAAGGCGGAAGCAAGATCACAAGCTCACATTGCGCCCAATTTTAATCGCTGTAACAGCCTTAACAATGCCGATGTAAACGTCGCCTCAGTTAACCAACAGCGCAACGACGTGGGCACAACCACCGCGTTTTCACAGCCGCTAATAAGAAAAATGGAGCTGTAGATGAACCTCATTAATATCGCGATGACGGGTCTGAATGCCAACCGAGTGGCGTTGGAAGTGACGGCGCAAAACGTGGCTAACATCAACACACCGGGATATAGCCGTCAGCAAGCACTGACCGCATCAATCGGCGGTGCTAAACAAGATTCGCTAAGTGCGGGCATGGGCGTGGAAGTCACCAGCATTCGCCGTGTCACAGACGGATTTTTGGTCAAACAGCTTTGGTCAACCAACAGCTCCGCGTCTTATGCAGCAGGTTACACCACGAGCATGGGGCATCTGGAGAACACGTTAGGTGCAGATGGCTTTAGTCTGTCGACGGGCTTGGATTCGATGTTCGCGGCACTGAATGACGCTACCACCAAACCAGAATCTCAGCCCTTGCGTCAGCAAATCATCAACGAAGCTGAAGCCTTATCTCGACGCTTCAATGCACTCAACGATGCCCTGCATCATCAACACAAAGACATGAGTGACCAGCGCACCGCCGCGGTTTCGCATGCCAACAGCTTGCTCGGTAATATTGCTGCGGTTAATCAGCAAATCATGGAAATGAAAGGTGCGGGCGGTCATTCCGCGCAGTTACTGGATACCCGAGATCTGCTGATTGGTGAGCTTTCTACCGTCATGGAAGTGAAAACCACCGAACAAGGAGATGGCACGGTTCAAGTGACATTAGCATCAGGCCAACCTTTGGTGATGGGCGGCGACGCAGGTCAGCTAAAAGCGATCCCCGATCCGAATGACAGCTACATGGCCAGTTTGCAGGTTGAATTTGGTAAGCAGAGCTTTGCTATCAGTGGCTCAGTAGGTGGCCAGCTCGGCGCACTCAATGATTACCAAACCGAGGTACTTAAACCCAATCAAGTTGCCATCAACGACATGGCACGCGCATTGGCTGATGAATTCAATACTGTGCTAGCAACTGGCACGGATTTAAATGGCGATGCAGGGACACCGCTATTTAGTTACGACCCGTCTAATCCTGCCGCGAGTCTCACGATCACCGATATCACCTCGAGTGAATTGGCGCTGTCTAGCGACGGCACGCCGGGTAACAGTGATGTGTTGAAGCGCTTGATTGAAATCAGCAATAAGCCTGTTGATGTGACGGGATTTGGCAATGTGTCCTTGAACGATGCATTCACCGCCATGGTGGGTGAAACCGCGATAAAAGCACGTCAGGCACATTCGGATTATGAAGCCAAATTAGACATGAACCAGCAAGCACTGGCACAACGCAACAACCTCAGCGCAGTCAGTAGCGATGAAGAAGCGGGCAACGTGATGACGTTCGCCAATGCCCATAACGCCAACATGAAAGTGATCAGCACCGCCAACGAGCTGTTCAATTCAGTCTTGCAGTTGTTCTAACGGTTTAGGTTTAGGAGAAGAGTATGAGAGTCAGTGATACCCAATTCAGTCAAATGATGCTTCAGAGCCTGCAAATGAACAATGCAGGGCTAGGCACTGTACTTCAACAAATGGCAACGTCAGACCGCCTTACAAAATTGTCCGACGATCCAATGGCCTCAATCAAACTGCTGAACCTTGAACGTGAAGGTGCGGCGATTTCTCAGTATCAGACCAATATCGCCAACGTGAAAACCACGCTTTCCAGTCAGGAAGTGTATTTGGATTCGGTGAATGAAAGCATGAAAAGCATGCGTGATCTGGTGCTTTGGGGCGCGAATGGTACGCTGACTGACGAAGATCGCGCAGGCATGATCACCGAATTGGAGAGCCTACGTGATTCCGTGGCATCGTCGTTTAACGCACAGGACGAGGAAGGCCACTACCTGTTCTCGGGCACACAGACGGATACAGCCGCCATTTCCACTGCCACGGGCGATTATGTGGTGGAAGGTAACAGCGACAAACGCGTCGTCACGGTCGCCAAAGGTGTCACCATGGAATCAAACATGACCGCCAAAGACATCATGGATGTGGGCGGCACCAATGTATTAAATCAAATTGATTCCCTGATTGAAGAGTTCAAAAACCCAACCGCAGATTTCAGAAATCAGGTTGAAGCGACCATCAGCACCATTGATGCAACGTCTGGTAACGTCTTAGGCGCAATGACCGAGATAGGTGGTCGTCTGAATAACCTTGATTTGATGGACAGCACTCACGGCGAAAATAAGCTCTTCGTTGATAAGGTGAACAGTGACATTTCTGCGCTGGATTACGGCGAAGCCTCGGTACGCCTGAGTAACTACATGGCAGCACTTCAAGCCACACAAGCAAGCTATGTGAAGATCAACGATCTCAACTTGTTTGACCGCATCTAACGCTAGGAAAACGATTTATGGCAATGAGTACGGTAGAGGTGAGACCTCATGGTATACGGCTAACCGGCCATGAGCAGGCATCCATCACCCCGTCACGCTCGCCAGACCAAGGCAGTATTCAACCCCAGCAATATCCAAACACCAAGGCTGACACTACGTCAGCCTATTCCGTTTCTACAATGCGCTTGGCGCAAGGCCAACAGCATGCCACGTCGGTGCAGATTGCATCTAAATCGTTGCAACAGGTGGGCAAAGAACTCAGCAAGATGAAAAGCGGTCTGACACAGGCCATGACACACGGCGTGCAAAATACACCAACCCTGAAAGACACGCTCGCGCAAAGCAAAAAGAGTATCGAAAATACGCTCCAGCAAGCCCGTTTTGACGGCAAACGCGTAGTGGACAATGAACTGCGCGTGAAGCTTGATAGCGCGGACATTCGCCGCTTTTCAATCCCAGGGCTGAATGTGAACCGCCTCAGCGAGCGCGCAGAACAAATTCGTCTCGATTTTCCGCAAGGTCAATCTGTGATGATCCCATTTGATGGGGTGTCAGACGGCAACAAAACCATCAAAATATTGGATCGCAGCCTGATCCCAATGGGCATGCGAGCGTCACTGGCCAACGACGGAACCATCTTGTTTGAAGCGCAAGAATCGGCCTACAGCCAGATGCAACAAAAAGTCATGGTGACAGGGCAGGGCTATCGTTTTCCGGCGGGGCAACCGAATACGCTTACATTGAAACCTGATCCAGAAGGCATCGCAGAACTGAGCTTTGATTTAAGTGGTCGTGACGGCATCAAAAAGACCATCGCGCGTGTGAATCAGCATATTAGACAGGTCCACGCGGGCCTGGAAGACGTGCGTTCCTTTCACAACGAACTCTCCACCCAAATGAACGCCCTACGCCAACAAGAACCTGCGATAAAAATCGACGATGTGAACCAAAAACTCGCCCAGCTTCACGCATCGTCAGGTCAGTTTACCAAGACTTTTGAAGCACTGAATGCCCAAGCTAACGTGAAACGACATAGTGTGGTGGCGTTGTTGAAATAACGAGTATTACAACCAACCCTTCTTCTTGAAATAAAACAGTGGCGCGAAACCTGACGCAACCATCAACCCGAGCGCGAAGGGATAGCCGTAGTGCCAGGAGAGTAAGGGCATGTTTTCGAAGTTCATGCCGTAGATACTTGCGATTACAGTAGGAGGGAGGAAGACGACGGCGGCGATTGAGAAGATCTTGATGATCTGGTTTTGTTCAATGTTGATAAAGCCTTGCGTCGAGTCCATCAAGAAGTTGATCTTGTCGAACAAAAAGGTGGTGTGAGAGAGCAGGGCATCGATGTCTCGCACGATTTCATTCAAATCTTCACGATGTTCGCCACGAGACTGTAAATGACGCAGTAAAAAGGAAATGGCGCGTTGGGTATCCATTAAACATAACCGCACTTTACCGTTACTGTCTTCCTGTCTGGCCAATTTGCTAATGCATTCTTCCAGATCTGAATCATCGTCTTCCAGTACGGCGTGACTGATCTTCTCCAACTCGCGATGAAGGTCCTCCAGCATGTCAGCGTGGTTTTCAACTTTCTGTTCCAAGATAGTCAGCAACAGGGTTTCGATGTCTTTGCAGTGAACCTGACCACGACGTGCGCGGAGTCGCAGTAGGCGGAAGTCTGCAATGTCTCCATCACGAATCGTGATCAAGCGTTGGCTTTGCAAAATGCTGGCGACAGAAACCGTGTTGTACTTGCCTTCACTTTTCGCCAAAAACAATGAGTGAACATGTAGGCCGCGTCTGTCGACGAAAAAGCGAGCTGAGGACTCAATTTCTTCCACATCATCAGATTCAGGCAATTCAATCTTCAATAGCGAACTGACCACGTCACGTTCGTGATCGGAAGGGTCGTGTGCATCAATCCATGACGCTTTGGCGATAAGGTGGTTGATGTCTTCATAGTCATAGGCGTGAATCTCAATGATCACCCCTGATTCGATGGTGAAGAAGCGTAGCATATCGACCCCTTAACTATTCCGAAAAACGGCAACACCGAACTAAATGTGCGGCCGCAGAAAAAGAATGCGTACTTCAGTGTGTGTTTATAACGTCGAGAGTTTCAAGGTAGACAGGTGATTGTTGTCAGCGCATCACACTAGAAAGAAAACCCCCAAACAAGCACAGACGCTGTGTCGCCTGCCAATTCGCAGCAACACGAGCGCCGCTGTTGTGTCTATTTCAGGTTGTTTTTCTGCATCAGTTCGTTTTGCACACCCTTGAGCACCATCTCATCCATGATGAAATTGACAGTATTGAGCAAGCGTTGCTCGCCTTCAGGAATGAGGTAGCCAAACTGGCTGCGAGTGAAAGGTTCATCGCAGCGAGAAGCCTCGAGGCGATCATCCGTCACTTCATAGAAAATACCTTCCGGCGTTTCTGTCACCATCACATCAATATCACCGCCAGCAACGGCTTTTGGTACATCGAGGTTGTTCTCGAACTTAGCAAACGTCGCGTTGGGTAGATGCTTCTCGGCGAATTTTTCGTTGGTTCCGCCAATGTTCACGCCGACGCGCACTGAAGGCTTATTCACCTCTTCCAAGGTATCGAACTTATCGACGTTTCCTTTTGCAACGAGGAAGCACTTGCCGAATATCATGTATCCCTGCGTTTGTTCTGCCGACAGTTGGCGAGACATTCGGCGCGTGATGCCGCCCATCGCAATATCGTATTTATCTTCTTGTAGATTGCTGACCAGCCCTTTCCACGTGGTGGGAACAATTTCGAGTTTTACCCCTAACTGATCAGCGACATGTTGTGCCACATCGATGTCATACCCGGAATAGTTGGTGCCATCAAAGAACGAAAAAGGCTTATAGTCGCCCGTGGTTCCGACGCGAATGACACCCGCTTTCTCAATGTCTTCCAACTGATCTGCTTGCGCGAACGCAGACAGCGCCATGGTGGCAACAAGTAACATTTTCTTCATCGCGTTTCCCTTGCAGTGATTGATGTGACTTTGAGCGTAACAGCAATGCAGGTTGGGATAGGTCAAACTATTGAGATAACGAACAAAATAGCGATGGTGGTGAACGAAATAGAGCTGAAAACAGCGTGTTTAGATGAGAAAGAAGAAATACAAAAAGCAGACAAATGCCAGCAAAGTCGCCGACAAGGTGGGGTAGATGATGTAGCCATCTTGATGTGAGGTTCGCTGAAAGCAAAGCACCGAAAGCAATAAGTTGTAGAGCATCAAAAGCGTACTGATCAAAGTGCCGCCATTGAGCGTTAAATTGGGTAGCAGAAACAAAAACAGCGTCAACAGCACGTAATCAAGCACAACCAGCCAAAGTAAGGCTTTTTTCAGAGGGTCTTTGTGTGGCGCGTCAGCGTGAGTATGCATAGTGGGCTCATCAATGCAGTAAAGCGGAAAATGATCGAATTAACGTATTGGGTAAATATCGGCAATCAAGGTAGAAAAAAAATGTCGGGACGTGGTCTAGATAAACAGAAAAGACCAGACTCGTCTCCCGACATTAAACGGTTACAAATCGTGGAGCGACGTGTCTTCGTTTTCATCATCAACCGAGTAGTTGATCATGTCATGGCGGATAACCGGTTGGTTAAATCTGGCTTTCTCGCGCGCTTGCTCCAACTCGTTACCTGTTTGGCTACCGAACAAGGTTTCCAACACTTCAGCCGCAGGCGTGGTGAGGATGAAAAGCTCAATACGCCTATTTTCAGACGATTCAGGATCGTCATGATTAAGTAAGGCGCGATCTGACATGCCTGTTACTTGCCACACGCGAGTGTCGGGCATTCCGCCTGCCACCAAAGTTTTGCGTGCCTGATTTGCGCGGTTGGCGGAGAGTTCCCAGTTAGACGTGGTTCCAAAACCACTGCGAAAACGAGTCGCGTCCGTATGACCGCTGATGATCAGTGGGTTTTCAACGCGGTCAAAAACCGGGGATAGAGCCAGCAAAAGATCTTCAAAAAACGGTGTGAGATCCGCTCCGCCTCGGCTGAACATGTGTTGTCTGAAATCATCTTGCAACACAATCCTTAGCCCTTGTGGTGTGACGGTCACATTCACATTGCCTGATGCTTTCACCTGACGCGCCATTTCTTCAACCACCTGAGCCAGCGCCAACAAGCGTTCTTGAGTGTCGAACGTGCCGCGGATCAAGGAATCCGTTTCAGGGCCATCGCCGTCGCCTTGAAAGAAAGAACTCACGGTCTGGTTGGCGTTGTGTTGACTTGGCACCGAAGAATCTGATGCCAAATCAATTGGGGAAAGGCTTTGTGAAGAATCGAAGGGATTACCAAAGCTTTTGTCGAACACGCTGGCGGAATGCAGATTCGCCATAATGGCTTTGCGCTCTTCTTTATCTGCCACCTGCATAACCCAGAGCACGAGGAACAGTGCCATCAGTGCAATCATGAAGTCGGCAAACGCCACCTTCCATGCACCGCCATGGGATTCTTCATGCGATTTATTTTTTGCTCGCTTGAATACCACGTGTTCTTGTCTTTGCATTATCCCTCCTGTTCAGCCAGCCACTTCTCCATTTGGTTAAAGGTGGGTTTGATGTCTAGCTGAATATGTTTGCGGCCGGCGTCAATCGCGAGCAGTGTTGGCTTTTTAGCGACGTAAGCCACCAAGGTGGCACGTACACATTCATAAGCGGTCATCTCGCGTTTTACGCGCTGAGCCATGGCGTTACTGGCGGGATCTAAGAAGCAATAACAACCGAAGATCCCCAAAAATGTTCCGACGAGGGCAGCCGCAACGTGATAGCCAATCATGGCGATGGAACCGTCAATGGCACTCATGGTAATGATGATGCCGCCAACTGCCGCCAAAATACCGAATCCCGGCAAGGCTTCTGCTGTGCGTTGCAATGAACGCGAAGGCAAAAGCAAATCGGTTTCAATGGCATCGATTTCTTGTTCGAGTAATCCCTCTAATTCATGAGGCGACATTTGACCCATTGCCATTAAACGCAAATTGTCAGTAATGAAGGAAACAAGGCGATAATCTTTCGCAACCAGTGGGTAACGCGCAAAAAGTGTGCTTTCGGCAGGGTTTTCAATGTGTTTGTCGAGGGATTTAAAGCCGCCGCTGCGCACGGTTTCGAGAAGCATCTGCAATAGTGCCATCAGCTCCATGTAGTGTTCTTTTTCGTTACGCGGACGACGCAGTACGCGCATGAACTGCAAGCGCATTTCTTTGAGCACTTGAGGTGGGTTACCGACGATCAAGGAACCGACTGCTGCACCGATGATGATCAGAAATTCCGCGGGCTGCCATATTGCGCTAAGCTTGCCACCTGCCATCATGTAGCCGCCAAATACACCCACCAAAATAATGATGGCGCCGAGTAATTTTTGCATCTGAGACTCCTAGGATGACAAATAGTGATTGAGTTGTTTGAGCGCCTGTTTATGAAGCTGACAGATGCGTGGTGGTGTCAGATCCAACACAAGCGCGATTTCATGCAGGTTTAAATCGTGTTGATAAAACAGCGTCAGTAACAGCTGGTCGCGTTTGGAAAGCTGACTGAGCGCGGTTTCAAGGCTCATACGCATTTGCTCGTGGATTGTTCCGTCGTAGTGCCCGTCGAACTGACTTTCAGCGCCGTTTTCAAGCAGTTGATCGAGGCTCTGCATTTCCCCTGCAAGCGTTGCACTTAACCGCGTGTGGTAGTCGCGCTCGTCAGTACCGAGTGCTTTGATGATTTCCGTATCTGTGGGTTGTCGGCCAAGGGCACGGGTTAAATCACGGGTGATATCGTTAAGCTCATGGGCTTGTTGGCGAGTTTTGCGTGAGCGCCAATCCAGTCTGCGCAGTTCATCGAGAATGGAGCCGCGAATACGGCAAACGGCAAAGGCCGGAAATTGAGGGTCGTCGACATTGCCATAGCGGCGTCCTGCTTCTAGCAAGCCAATCAAACCGATCTGCTGCATATCTTCGATGCTGCAATGTTGATTAGCATGTACCCGCAGTTGATTGACGACGCGTTTGACTAAGATTTGATGTTGCGCCAATAAGCGGTTTTCATCGATAGGCTGGGAGGGAGCTGTGCTCACTTCCGTATCGACGTAACCGTCTTGGAAATTCATGTCCAACATGAAGCCACTCCTTATTGCACCACATATTTGGTCAGCAATACGTCATCGATGTCGCGGACAATGTCGGTTTTCGCAAAGGCCAGCAGTAGGGTTTGTTTGACTTCTTCCTGCAAGGTTTCAACCGCGCCGTCTTTTTGCAGATCGTCGTAGTGCTTGTTGGCGAACAATTTGAGTAAGGCGTTTTGTACCATCGGCATGTATTCATCAATGGCTTCGATGCGTTCGGGATGACGGGTTTCAACCGCGAGTTCCAGCATCACAAAATGGGTTTGACGATTACCCTTGACGGACAAGACGATTTTCTCAAGCGCGTGAAAGCTCGGGCCATTTTTTATGGTTTCTTGTTCAAACAAAAATGGCAGGGAGAAGCCCTCGAATGATGGGGTTTCTGCTGCCGATATCTTTTGCGCGTTCTGCATGTACCAAAGCCCACCCAAGGTGACGCCCGCAGACACTAACGCGCTGGTGATGATCATGGCGCCAGAGAAGACGAGTAGTTGTTTTTTGTTCATTGTTTTTCCTCGTGGGTTTATCAGGCTTGTGTGCTCAGCCAGTGGTCGGCGTGAGACGATGATGGCGTCGCGTCATCGTGAAAATCACGGGCGGCAAACACAGAGAAGTCATCATTATCTTGCTTCGTGTGCCGCTCTTTCCCTGCGTGATCCGAGCCTACATTCACATCGACATGCAGGAAGTTTTGGTCTTGAAGCTCGGCGCGTAGGCGCTCAGACACTTGCATCAAGGCTTCACGGGTCGCCGCGGAATTGGCATTGATTTGCACACTTAAGCGATCGCCTTCAACGCGTACCAGTAAATCCAGCTTGCCAAGATCAGGTGGGTCGAGACGAATGCGGGCTTCTTGCACGTTTTGCTGTGCTTGCAATGTCACTCTGTCTTGCAGCACTTGCATCATTTGCTCACCCCATTTTCCTGCGCTGGTATCGACGCGCACGGCAGCCCATTCCGGACCGTGTGACGCAGTTAGCGCTGCGGCAGCGGGGAGTTGCGCGGGCGGTTGAGTCGCTGGGCCTGCGCCCGTTGAAATACCGTTTAATGCGACTTGCAGCAGTTGAGACGTGTTAAGTTGAGAGATGTTTAGCTGAGAGGATTCAAGCGAACTGGACGTCAACAGAGAGGGGCGAGTGATATCGCGGGTGGCTGTCCCTTGAGTAAGCTGTCCGTGAGTCAGCAAAGACGCCATGTTTACGGCAGCGTCTTGCTTGGTAGTGTGATTTCCATCCATCCTGTTTATTGCTGAAAACGACACGGTCTGAGCATGAGTTTGGACATTGCCCTGTGCATTGGCATTGCTGACCGACAGCGTGGGTAGCGTGAATCCTGCTTGCTGTGTTTGTGGCGTGTCAGTGCTGGCGTTTAGCGTGGCAAAAGGCAGCGTCGTCGCGTCAGAAGGCAAGTCCTGTTCAATTTGGTTTAGTTGACGCGAACCTTCATTCAGCGAACCCAGCTGAAACGGCTGTGCATTTTCAGGCTTATCACCAAACCCAACCGCAGGTTGAATCGTGCCGCCGGATTCGCTGGAAATTGCACCGTTGTTCGAAGGTGCTTTCGCAGCGCTTGTCTGCGTCAATGACGTCGAAATCATCATCAGTACTCCATCGTCATTGCGAGTTGATACGCCATTGCACGCTCATTTTGTGCTTGCATCACATCCAACTCGGTTTCCATTTCGGTGAGCGACTCGCCAAGGGCGAGCAGCGCGACCTGATGTGTGGCTTTAAGCTGAGAAATCGCGGCAGCACAGGCTGCGCTTTTCAGGCATTCAGGGTGGCGTAGCAACAGTTCTCTCACTTTAAGATCGACCGCTTTCAGCGTCTGCCAGTCACGGGATGCCGTCGCTTGTTGAATACGCTGTGCCAGTTGATTCAGCAACGTCGGGGTTACGTTAAGCCTGTTGACCAAAACTCACCCATCCTTCACGAATGTTGCTCATTACGCCGGCAACATTGGAGAGTTTTTCGACGTCGTTATGCAGGCTTGCTTGATACAGTTCCATCTGACAAAAGTCATAAAGCTGATGGAGATTCTCTGCGATTTCACCGCCATTTTTTTCGTCTAAGGCACTGTCTAAGCCAATCAGAATATTCATGGATTTGCTGATGCTTGCGCCTTTTTGCGCCAATCGACCAGCCTCGATGTGTCCGCGTGCACGTTCTACTTCATCAAGAAGGCCATCAATGAGCATGACCACCAATTGGTGAGGGGATGCCGCCGCGGCCTGAGCATCCAAATCCACTTGCTGATACGAGTCGTAGCCTGAGTCCATAAGCATAAAAATATCTCCTAACCAAACATCGACATGGTTTGGTTCATCTGAGCCATGATTTGATTCATTTGAGTAAATTGTTTGAGGTAGCGGTCGTATGACATTTCATATTTGCGCTCAAGCTGCGTTTGCTTGTCGTCAATGCGTTCAATGTTCTGTTGTAAGGAGTCTTTGCGGCTAGTGAGCAAACCAGACGAAAACTTGAGGTAGGGTTCCATCATGCCGTCGATTGAATCGAGCAGATTGCCCTCGCCGTTAAACATTTGCTCCAGAGCAGCACCATTGCTTTTTTGTGCCTCAGCAAATTTGTCGGCATCCAGTTTCATCTTGCCTTCACGGTCAATGGAAATACCGGCTTCGCTTAGGTTCATACCGCCAAAATCTGCGCGCAAAATACTCGAAAGTTGGCTTTCGATTGAGCGAAGTGTCGGATCGTTTGCAAGAACACCACGAGACACGCCATCACCACCGATTGAGGTGTGCGCATCTAATGCGCCAACCAGCGAATTGTAGGCATCAATAAACTTGGTGACTTGCTCTTTGGTTGATTCGCTGTCAGCACCCACATCCATGCCAATAGCCGCATCACCAGCGTCTTGCGCTTTGGTGACAGTGATGTCCACGCCATCAATCACGCCTTCAAAGGTGTTGCTACTGTTGGTGAGTTTTAGGCCGGAATCTTTCGCACCGAGCCAAATCACGGCATCTTTCGGCGCGGTGATTTCATTGAGGTTGGTAAAGCCATCTTCAAACCAGGCTGCCCCCGTTCCAGATGCACTGACCTGAACACGGTTTGCTTCACCCGTTTCTGTGCTGGAAAGCATGAGATGGGTTTGACCATTGGAACGCACCAGCGTGGCATTCACGCCTGGGTTAGTGCTGTCACCATTGATGGATTTGACCAAATCAGACATGGTGGCTTTGCCGTCACCGTCCGTGTCGACGTTGGACAAATCAATGTCCATCTTCTCGCCGTTAACGGTAAACGACAGTGTGCCCGTGGTTGGGATTTGCGTGTTGGCATCAAGGTCTGCTGGCATACCCGCAGAGGCCTGATGCGCTGTCGCGACCTGTTCAACAAAAACCTGATAGCTACCCGCAAGCGCATTGGCGTTGGCATTGGCTGTGAAGAAACCGTCTTGCGATACCGTCGCGGTGTTTTTAATGACGCTGCTGTTGCTGCCGTTCATTTCGTTCACAGCGGTGCGAAAATCACGCAGGGCGCTTTCTACTTTTCCAAGCGCAGTGATTTGGCCTTGGTACTTGTCGGCTTGCATTTGGTAGCGGATCTGAAAAGGCTGAACATCATACGTCGCCAGCTGCGTTGCCATCGTTATTGGGTCTAACGAACTCATTGGTTTGCTCCCTGTCCATCAGGTCGATTTGGTTGTGTCGATACCCTTGTTTTTTGCATCGACATGAATAAATCGCAAGATGTGTGCCATTGATTGGCGCTAATAAAAACAAGGGATTAGCGCCATTATATTAATGAGGCGGAAGAGACGTTTCCTTTAGAGACCTTCCGTTATTTCCTGCTTCATGTGCAGGCTTCCTAAGCAATAAAGGCGACGTAAAAGAGTGGGAGATTAAGGAGATATTGGTAACGAAAGGTGATCTTGAGTCAAACCAGCAAATCATCAAGCTGAGTGGTATTTGAAGGTAGGCGTGTATTTAACGGAAACGATGAGTGACAGGCTTCAACAACCCCATTTCTTTATTGGGGATAGAAACCTGTATTTGAATTTTTCACTACGCGCGGTTTGACGTTGTTGATACCTGTTGGACTAGGTTGGCGCTTCGCTTGAAATCGCTTTGGCCGTGTTCAGCAGGCGGGTTTTTGCGGCCTCAAATTGATGCTGTTTATCCATGATTTGCTCCGCCCCCGATATATTAATGGCCGCAATGATGTTGCCCAAATAATCCGTGATGGGTACCGCGATGGCTGTTGCATTGTCTGACCGATTAAACGCAAACCCCTGCTTTCGCTCAGTAGCGATGAGATGCTTCAGTTCTGGCAGCGTTTGCGGGTGTGGTTTGGCATACATATCAAGCTGGATTGTTTGGTATACCGCGCTAAGTTCGATGTCACTTAGCTGTTGCAGCAAAATTCTCCCCATCGCATTGGTATGACACGGCAACCTCGTTCCTAGTGGGATATTGACCGATAGCCGTTGAGACGCTTGGGCGCGATAGATGTATAAGGTTTCGAGTCCGTCCCTTACCGCTAAATGACACGAAATACTGGTTTCATCTCTTAAGCGCTGCAAGTGCGGGGCGGCGACATCCACCAGATGTTGCCCCGCAAGATAGGAGAACCCGCGAGAAACAACTTGTGGGCCAATGGCATAGGCATTTCGTGCGACTTTTCGAAGGTAATTTTTATCGAGTAAGGTTTGCACAATTCGATAAATAGAAGATTGGCTGACACCCAACTGGTCAGCAAAGTCATTCGTACTGAGAATACGATGCTCCGCGTCATACATTTCGATGATGTCCAGCCCTCTTGCTAACGATTGAACCTGATAGTCTGCCTTGCTCATGATTTACTCATCTGTAAATGTAAAATTCATATGTGAATAAAATATGTGTTTATTTTGTGTTCATGTCCATCTTGAATGTTAATTCTTTGTGATTTCGCTTATTAAAGTGAAAAGCATCAATTACAACCAACAGGAAGGAACATGCCAGATTCAAAGGAATTTATTCTCAAAGCAACATGCGATGCATCAAGCGGGATTCTTGCAGCGGTCACTTCCTATCTGGCTGGCTTGAGTTGCTACATCTCTGAGTTGCACCAATTCGATGACGAAGAGAATGAAAATTTCTTCATGCGAGCGGTGTGTCGCATTGAGTCTCCCGATGTGGACCTAGACACCATCAAAGCGGGTTTTGAAGCGCAAGTGAGTCGTTTCAATATGGATTGGCAATTCTTTGATTCCCGCGCACCTATGCGCGTATTGATCATGGTGAGCAAGTTCGATCACTGCCTAAAAGATTTGTTGTACCGCCATGAAAATGGCGAGCTGCCAATGGACATTACCGCCGTGGTGTCCAACCACAAAGATTTGAGGCCCATGGTTGAACGCGCTGGCATCCGCTTTATTTGGCTGCCAATGACCGTGCAAAACAAACCTCAGCAGGAAGCTGCGCTCCTTGATGTGATGGCAGAAACACAAACGGAGTTGGTTGTTTTAGCCCGTTATATGCAGATTCTTTCCGATGATTTATGTCAAAAATTGCACGGCAAAGCGATCAATATTCATCACTCATTTTTGCCGAGCTTCAAAGGCGCAAAGCCCTATCACCAAGCCCATGCTCGTGGCGTGAAACTCATTGGTGCGACTGCGCACTACGTCACATCAGATCTCGATGAAGGGCCTATTATTCAACAGAGTGTGCAACCCGTCGGTCACACTTATTCGTCAGAAAGGTTGGTCGCCGTTGGGCGTGACACGGAAACCATCGCCCTTGCGCAAGCAGTCAGGCTTCATTTGGAGCACAGAGTCTTTATGTACGGAAATAAAACCGTCGTATTTCAATAATTAACAGAGGTAAGGATGCCAGTAAATATTATCGATGGTCGGCAACTGTCCGATCTGTTGATTGAAGAGATGGCGCAAGAAGTGAAGGTAAGAATGGCGCAAGGGCATCAACAGCCTGGGCTTGCTGTGGTCTTGGTGGGGGAAGATCCAGCCAGCACCATTTATGTTCGCAACAAAATACGCTGCGCTGAAAAAGCGGGGCTATTTTCAGTGGTCACGCGCCTCGATGAAACGTGCACTCAGCAAGAATTAGAAGACGTGGTGAACGAACTGAATGAGCGTGATGACATTCATGGCATTTTGGTTCAGCTGCCTTTGCCTGAGCATCTGTCTGAAGAACGCATTATTAATCTTATTAAACCAAGTAAAGATGTGGATGGTTTTCACCCTGTCAATGTGGGTCTACTGTCATCAGGTCAAGCCACGCTCATTCCTTGCACACCATTGGGTTGCCTTGAAATCCTCAAAAGAGAAATGGGGGATCTCTCAGGCAAACATGCCGTTGTTGTTGGGCGATCCAATATCGTCGGGAAACCGATGGCGAACCTTTTACTTCAAGCCAACTGCACAGTCAGTATTGTTCACTCAAAAACGATTGATGCCGCTGCACTTTGCCGACAGGCCGATATTTTAGTGGCGGCGGTTGGCGTGGCAGAGCTAGTGGATGATAACTGGGTGAAACCCGGCGCGGTTGTGATTGATGTGGGCATAAACGCCACTGAAATCGACGGTAAGCGAAAGCTGGTCGGTGACGTCAATTTCGAGAATGTAGCAGGTAAGTGTCGCGCAATAACCCCAGTGCCTGGTGGTGTCGGTCCCATGACAATTGCCTGCTTAATCAAAAATACCTTAGTTGCGGCAAAGCAAAACTGAGGCAAAAAACGAGGCTAAGCAAAGCTTCTCTAAAGTATGCAACGGTCAGTAAAAAAGCTGTTTTAAACAAAGCAAAAGCATTGATTCACTATTGTAACGCGGGGAACGCACTGTGCCTTTTTCACTTTTAAAATATGGTCTGACGAATGACTATCCCTTTGAGAACGACATGGATTTGCCGATCCCTCGCGATCTCAAACGCAATTACGATGTTGTCATTATCGGTGGCGGTGGACACGGTGTGGCCACGGCGTATTACCTTGCCAAATACCACGGCATCACCAATGTGGCGATTTTGGAAAAAGGGTACCTTGGCGGGGGCAACACGGCGCGAAATACCGCGGTTATTCGTTCGAATTATTTAACGTCTGAGGGCGTTAAGTTTTACAGCGAATCCGTCAAATTATTCCAAAATTTATCGAACGAATTTGATTTCAATATCATGTATTCCTCGCGAGGTCAGCTGACGCTTGCGCATACGGATGCCGCTGTTCGCTCGTTTCGTCAACGCACCGAAGTGAATAAACATTTTGGTGGGCGCACAGAGCTGATTGACCCGCAGCAAATACGAGAACTGGTACCTACCCTCAACATGAATCCTGCCGACATGCCAATTCTCGCTGGCCTTTGGCATATGGATGGCGCAACGGCAAGGCATGACGCCGTGGCTTGGGGTTACGCAAAAGGCGCAACACAGCGCGGCGTAGAGCTCCATCAATTGACGGAAGTCACCAACGTTAATATCGAGAACGGAAAGGTCGTGTCCGTCGAGACCAATCGTGGCACTGTCGGCTGTGGCGCGGTAGTGCAAGCGGTGGCCGGCCATAGCTCGATTGTTGCTGCCATGGCGGGATTTCGAATGCCACTCACCAGTTACCCGTTGCAAGCCATGGTCACCACCCCCGTTAAACCTTTCCTCGATCCGCTCGTCAGTTCGTCTGCGCTTCATTGTTACGTGCAGCAAACCGGTCGCGGAGAAATCGTCTTTGGTGGTGGGTCAGACCCTTACCCGCTCTACAACACACGTTCGACGCTTGATCTCAAAGAAAGCCTCATTGCCAGCGCAATCGAAATGTTCCCTTTCATGGCCAATTTCAAATTACTGCGCCAATGGGCAGGGACCACAGACATGACCAGCGACTACAGCCCAATCATGGGACTCAGCCCCGTTGACAATTACTATTTGGATGCAGGCTGGGGCACATGGGGCTTCAAGGCAACGCCCATTTGCGGCAAAACAATGGCTGCACTGGTGGCATCTGGCGGACACGTCCCAGATCTTATCGCCCCATTTTCGATGGACAGGTTTGATGCGTTCCGACAAGTCAATGAGATGGGCGCCACAGCCGCGAGCCATTAGGAGTATTGATATGAAGATAATGCGTTGTCCCTTGAATGGTCCAAGAAACATCAATGAGTTTGTCTACGGTGGTGAAGTGAAAGCCATGCCCGATCATAAAAACTGCACTGACAAAGAATGGGCTGACTATGTCTTTTACTCAGACAACACCGTCAAAGTGGTTCAAGAATGGTGGTTTCACAGTGCATCTAGCTATTGGTTTATCGCGGAAAGGCACACGGCCTCAGATGAGATTATTCGAACTTATGATCCCAGCGACATATTTACGCAGAAAGTCTCTTTCGATGCTGACGCCGACGAAGGAAAAGGAGCGCAACCATGAGTGATGAGAAACGATTATCACCGCCGATGGGTTCTTTGATTTCTCGAGATAAGACAATCAGCTTTGAATTTGAAGGAACGCGCTACAGGGGTGTTGAAGGCGATACCGTTGCCAGCGCCCTTATTGCCAATCAGCAATGGCTGATGTCACGCTCCTTCAAATATCACCGACCTCGTGGCCCGCTAACGATGGCAGGTCAAGATGCTAATACCCTGGTTCAATTGCCAGACGAAGCCAATGTATTAGCGGATCGCATTGATATTTCACAAGCCCCAAGGGTGATGGGGCAAAATTACAATGGCTCGCTGGAAAACGACAAAGATGCCTTGTTAGAAAAAGTCGGACGGTTTATGCCCGTCGGCTTCTATTATCGCGCATTTTATAAGCCCAAGGGCGTCTGGGATAAGTGGGAGCCGCTCATTCGCAAAAAAGCGGGATTGGGGAAAGCCAACCTAGATTTTGACCCCACTTATCATGACAAAGCCTACCTGTTTTGTGATGTGATGGTGGTCGGCGCGGGGCCAGCAGGACTGAATGCGGCCATTACCGCCGCGCAACACGGTGCCAACGTACTGTTAGTTGACGAAAACAAGCAACTCGGTGGCGCACTGACTTATCATCGATTCGATATCAATGGTGATGTGGCAGATGACGTACTCGCCAAACTCAAATCGAGCGTCTCCAATCACCCCAAGATCCGCGTCTTAACCGATGCGGTTTGTAATGCGTGGTTCACCGATAATTACCTGCCCGTGCTCACCGCCAATCGCATGTATAAGGTCAGGGCTAAACAGTGCATTGTCGCGTCAGGCGAATTCGAACAGCACGTCGTATTTAGAAACAATGACATTCCCGGCATCGTTTTATGCAGCGCCGCAATGCGACTAATGAAACACTACGCCATCAAACCGGGCAAAAAATCGGTGGTACTAACGGGCAATGACGATGGCTATTTAGCCGCCATCGAGCTTGCTAAACAGGGCGTAGACGTTGTTTCCGTCGTCGACATGCGTAAAAGCCAGAGACGCGCTGATCTGGTCGATGCGGTTCAAACTCTGGGTATCCCCGTCATATTGGGGGCGACGGTTTATGAAGCGCAAGCAAGCAAAAACCACCTTTCATCGGTCGAGATCTATTCTATCGACGACCAATACAAGGTCACACAAAAAGTATCAACAATACCCTGCGATCTGCTTTGTGTGTCAGCCGGTTACATGCCGACTTACCAGTTGTTATGTCAAGCAGGCGCACAACTCAGCTATGACGACAGCAACGCACGTTTTACGCTTAAAAACCTACCCGACAATCTGCACATTGCGGGCTCTGTTAATGGCATTCATGACCTTGATAAAGTGCTGGCAGATGGACAAAACGCGGCGCAAACCTGTTTAACTAAACTCGGGCTGTCTGATGTTGTCAGTGACAGGGTTGAGTGCGATCTTTCAACCAATTTCCCTTGGCCTATATTTCCTCATCCTAAAGGGAAAGACTTTGTCGATTTTGATGAAGATCTTCAATCAAAAGATATCGTGAATGCCACGCGTTTAGGTTATCGAGACATTCAACTGGTTAAACGTTTTTCGACTGTTGGCATGGGCCCCTCTCAGGGACGCCATTCCGCCTTGGCCAGCGCGAGATTGGTTGCCGAGGCCACAGGCAGAACGGTCAGTGAAACGGGCGTAACCACTGCGCGTCCGCCATTTATCCCCGAAAAGCTCGCCTATTTAGCGGGTCGAATTTTTAACCCTGTTCGCCTCACGCCCATGCATTCAAGGCATGAAGATCTGGGCGCACAGTTCATGCCTGCGGGCGCATGGCGTCGTCCCGCTTATTACGGCGACCCTGAACATCGACATGCACGCATTCAGCAAGAAGCGTTAGCTGTGCGACAAAATGTCGGCATCGTTGATGTCAGCACATTGGGTGGTATCGAAGTTTATGGGCCAGATGCGCCAGAGTTTTTGAATCGAATGTATACCTTTGCGTTTGTTAAGCAGCCCGTTGGTAAAACGCGTTATGCCGTGTTGACCAATGAGCAAGGCGTGGTGGTGGATGACGGCGTCGCGTGTCGTATTGCAGACGACCATTATTACGTGACTGCGACAACGAGCGGCGTTGATGCGGTTTATCGTGAAATGAAAAAGTGGAATGCCCAGTGGCGATTAGATGTCGATATTGCCAATGTGACCTCCGCATTTTCAGCGGTGAATGTCGCCGGGCCAAACGCGAGGAAAGTCCTCGAGAAAGTGTGTGAAGACGTCGATTTCACCCCGGAGGCGTTCCCCTATTTGGCCTACCGAGAGGGACATATTAGCGGCATGCCAGTTCGATTGATGCGCGTCGGTTTTGTTGGGGAACTCGGGTATGAGATCCACATGCCCACACTGTTCGCGCTCAAGGTTTGGGATTTACTGATATCCGCCGGAGAAGAATTTGAGATGCGTCCCTTTGGCGTAGAAGCACAGCGGCTTCTTCGTCTGGAAAAAGGCCACATTATCGTTGGGCAAGACACCGATGGTATGTCACACCCCGGTGAATTGTCCTTGGGATGGGCCATCGCGAAAGCCAAGCCTTTCTATGTGGGTTCACGCTCAGTTGAGATAGTGATGCGCCGCGAGCAAACCCGAAAACTGGTTGGTTTTACACTCGATAAATCGTCTGCGAAGCCAGAAGAAGGCCACCTTGTGTTGGATAAAGCGGGTCAGGATTCAAGCATCACGGGAAATGTGACGTCGTGTGATTTTTCGGCAACGTTAGATGCCTATATTGGTCTGGCGTTTGTCGGCATTGATCAACAAGAACCCGGTACGTTGTTCCCTATCAGGGTCGACGGCAAAGAAGTATGGCCGGAAGTGGTCAAGTTACCTTTTTATGATCCGGAAGGTGCGCGACAGGAGGTCATTTAGCATGTTTTCATTTTTAGTCAGCACACAGCCAGCATTGAGACACAGCGATATTGTGCAAACATATTGTCTGTCTTCAATTTCGTTTTTTGATGCAACCACCTCAAACCGTGTTGGATTCAGAGGTCAACACGCTGCTTCTTTTTTAGAGCAGCAGGGGCTTGAAATACCTCCTCAACCTAATAACGCCGTCGAAATGCGCAACGGTTTATGGGTGCTAAGGCTTAGCCTCACGGAGTTTTGGGTTCTTGATGTGGAACATCAACACACTGAAGCCATTCTGGAACTGGAAAAAGCCGCGCTTAACGCCAGCCAAGTGACTCGATTATATTGCCAACACAGTTCGGCGATGTTTGTTCTCACGGGCGATGCTTGCCCGCAGATGTTTGCGAAAGTGTGTGCGGTTGATTTTCAACCCGATGTATTTACGCCCGGTCATATCGCCCAAACATCCGTGGCGCGTGTTTCTTCTGTCGTCGTCAACACATCACAGTCCGCTTTTAAACAAACGCGTTTCTTCATTTTGAGTGATATTTCAAGTGCGGGCTATTTATGGCATGCGCTTGAAGATGCCGCTTTGGAGTTTCAACAGACAACCGACAAAGAGAGATTCTCAGACAATTAATAACACCTGATTTTAGTGACAAATTCTAAAGGAGTATGTATGCCAGTTATTGCCATTTCCGAGATTCATGAGGTGTGTAAAACAGCGTTAGAAAAACATGGCGCTTTACCGTGGATCGCAGAATCTGTCGCGCTTGCTGTCGCAAAAAACGAGTCCAGACAAAACCGAATCTGCGGCTTGTACTATTTACAAAGTTATTGCGAGCAACTTGTGTCAGGGCGTGTATCAAAAGACGCCGAACCGTTAATCACGACACCCAAGCCTGGTGTTGTTCAAGTCGATGCCAAATTCGGGTTTGCACAAGCGGCTTTTGTTCGCGCTTTTCCATCCGCGTTAACTGCCGCCTCTGAGAATGGTCTCGCTGCATTAGCGATTGGTCATAGTCATACGTGTACGTCATTAGGGTATTTCACCGAACAGTTTGCCCGTCGTGGCTTTATTGCTCTCGGTTTTACGAACTCTTCTCCTATTGTCGCGCCGCCCGGCGGGAAAATCCGCACCATTGGCACTAACCCAGTGGCCTTTTCTGTCCCAGATGGTGAAGGCGGCATAGCCATGCAGTTTGATCAATCCACCACGGTTGTCGCCCTTGGCAAAATCACGATGGCGAAAGAAGCAGGTGAAAGCATTCCTGAAGGCTGGGCGCTTGATGAACTTGGCAATCCAACCACTGACCCACACAAAGCACTAGCCGGTTCATTGGTCTCTGCTGGTGGGTACAAAGGCTGGGGGTTTGGCTTAATGGCGGAGTTGTTGACGGCAGGGTTAACAGGGGGAATGGCATCGCAGTTCGTCAAACCCCTAAAAGCGGCACAGGGCGACCCTCATGATTTGGGCCAATATTTCTTGGTGATTGACCCTGCCAATTCCGAATCATTTTATGAACGTTGTAAACAAGTTGGCGATCTGGTTTCTCAAGACGAGGGAACGCGTTTACCGGGCCAGTTTATCAACGAGCTGACGGAGGTCGATGTTCCTGAATCCTTGTGGGATTTGGCATTAACATTATCCCATGGCCCTCATTAGTATTTCGATAGACCCTCTCGCTTGTTAGCGGCCAGATAAAGACGTCTCGATGGATAATTCGTGGATGTTAGGGTCTGAAAAAATATCCCCAAACAAACTGAATTTTCGGTGTGTTTGGGGATAAAACCGCCTCTCGGAATTTCCACAAAAAAACCTCCCGAAGGAGGTTGAGAAAAATATCCAAGGGAGGATAAAGGAGAAATTGTGTGGCGATTAACGCAGCAGTGACATCGCCATGCCAGGCAGCTGGTTAGTCTGAGACAGAACGGTGGTGCCTGCTTGCATCAGCATTTGGTTTTTAGTCATGTTTGATGATTCAACGGCAAAGTCTGCATCCGTGATACGGCCTTTCGCTGCAGCAGTGTTTTCTGACATGTTGCCCAAGTTAACAACGGTGTGGTCTAGACGGTTAATTGTCGCACCCAAACCGGCACGCGCGGCACCCACTTCATCCAGCGCCGTCGCCAGAGCGTCCATCGCAGCACCTGAATCACCCGTAGAACCAATATCTAGCGCTGGTACAGTGGCTGAAAGCGCAGTGTGTGCGGCGATAACATCCGTATCAACCGTTGTTGCTAGGTCAAGCGTTTCAGCAGAAGAAGCGCCGATTTGCAGCGTTAGACCGCCTGTTTTAATACCAGCGGCGGTGATAAGTGCATCACCCGCGTACTTGGTATTGGTCATGATGTTGGTAAGCTCTGCACCTAACTCACTGAATTCTTTTTGCAGTGCGTCTTTGTCTGCATCGGTGTTGGTGCCGTTCGATGCTTGTGTCGCTAGGTCGTTCATGCGGTAAAGAATGTTGGTCGACTCGTCAAACGCACCTTCAGCCGTTTGCAGCATTGACATACCATCTTGTGCGTTACGCATTGCTACTGACATGCCGCGTGTTTGTGCTTCCAGACGGTTAGAAATTTGTAGGCCAGCTGCATCGTCCGCCGCAGAGTTAATGCGGTAACCGGTGCTCAAGCGCTCCATTGCAGTGTTCAAAAGGTTGCTGGTGCCATTCAGTGTATTCTGAGTAACAAGCGACGCGTAGTTAGTGTGCATTGATAAAGCCATCTTAAACTCCTTGGTTCACAGTCATTGGTTGCGAGGGATGCTCCCTGCTCACTAACTAGAGGCGGACGCTTGTTGCACAGAATTAATCTCAGAATGAAAAAAATCCGCGAAATCGCGGATTTATAAGCATTTTGGTGATCTCTATTCCACGTTTTGGCTGGTGTCAGGGTTGTCGAAGCCCTTAAAGGATAAAGACGTTGGAATGTCGCTGACATAGCCAAAGTAGTGTGATGCGCCCAGTAGGCGAAACTGATTCAGCTCACTTTGGCTGGAAATACGTCCTGCCACCCAAGGCAATCGATGAGATCGAAAAAAGCGAATCAAGGGCAATAAGCCGCTACGATCCTGTTTACTGGCTAAAGTAATGGCCAATTTCACCCTGTCTGGACGGTGACGTTTCATTAATTCAATGTGGTGACAGGGAATGGATAGTTCAAACCAAAGTGCAGCTGATCGCACGCGTAATGTCGCCAGCAAGCTAACAAGACGAGGCTGTGCCTCGTCACTGACATTGATCTGCAACGAAGGAATAAGAAACGAAAAGGCCGCTTTGTCCAGTTGCAGCATCTGGGTGAGAGCATGCTGCCCCGTTGACCAGATCAGCGCATTGGCATCAACGGGTACCACGACATCGCTGACCAAATCAGGGTGAAAGGTATCAATTTGAAAGCGGCTTTGGCGTAGCGCCAAATACAAGCTGTAAAGGTCAAGACTAAAACGCATACCGTCAGACAAATCAAAGCTGTAAACGCTTTGCTCTCCACGACTGCCAAAGCGCAGTGTCACATGTTGATAAACCACCACACCAGAACGTACATCACGAATGGCCTGACACACATGGCGAATATCGTTTTGTAAAAAAGCGGCGAGGATCAGCGCATCGTCATCCGTAACGACATGCTGCTCGATAAGGTGACGTAAAGTTTGATGCATCACCTGGTGAAGCGTGAAATTAGCCAAGGTTTCCTACCACGTTAATTTGCTTATTCTCGGGCACTTCGTTGTATGACAACACCGCCAATCCTTGGGTAAAGGTGCGTGCATAACGTGCAAGTAACGGCCGTAACTGTGGCATCACTAGCAGGATGGGTACCATGCCTTGTTGCTTAAGCTGTTGTCGAATTAATGGCAGGTTCTGTTGGAACTGCCCCAAAATATTCGGCTCAATGGGGAAGCTATCAAGCATCACTGGGCCACTGGCTTGTGCTTGCTGTAACGACGTTAGCAACATCTTTTCCAATTCGTCGGAAAGGGCGTACACATTCAACTCGTTCTTTTGTCCGGCGATGAGGTTAAACAGCGTGCGTCGCAAGGTACAGCGAACATCGGCGGCCAGCAATATCGGGTCTTTGCTGTTTTCGGATGAATCCAACATGGTGTTGGCAATGGTGCGAATGTCTTTTAGTGGCACTTGATCAAGCAGCAATTGACGGTAAACCTTCAGCTGTTGTGCAGGTGTCAGGGCTGCGCCCAATGCTTGCGCGAGCTTTGGTGCTTGCTGTGTCAAACGTTGGTTCATGGCTTCTACGTCGTCGTGGGTAAACAACTCCGCCAGATTCGATTTAATGATTTTGCTGATGTGGGTCGCGATCACGGTACTGTCATCCACCACCTGATAGCCCATGTTGAGTGCTTTGGCTTTGTCCGTGTGTTCAATCCATACCGCAGGCAATTGGTAGGCAGGGTCGCTTCCCAAAATACCGTCGATTTCGCCGTAGGTTTCACCCACCGCAATAGCCATCAAGCGATCCGGTTCGATAAAGCCTTGCTCAATCACTTCGCCATTTAGCGACAAGGTGTACTGGTTAGGTTTCAGGCTTAAGTTGTCGCGAATACGCACTTCAGGGAGCAAAAAACCGATCTGCTCAGACAGGTTGCGGCGAACGCCACGAATACGTTGTGTGAGTGGTGCGCCTTGCTCTTTGTTGACCAAATGCACGAGACGATAGCCCAGCGCGAGTGACAGCGTGTGAACGTGGGGAATATCATCCCAAGACAACGGCGATTCCTCATGCTGCATCACATGAGAAATAGCCTCAACGTCGTCCAATTGCGAATCATTGTCTGGCGCTTTGCTCTGTCGCCAGCCCGCAAAAGCCAAGGCGCCCGCAAAGCTGAAAAAAGCCAGATGCGGCATGCCGGGAACAATACCAATCACTACCATGATGCCCGCAACGGTATAGAGCGTTGCTGGGGTGGCGAGCATTTGCTTGCGCATGGTTTCCGCCATGCCGCTGTCGGAATCATTAATACGGGTAACAATGATAGCGGCTGCGGTTGCCAGCAATAGCGACGGAATTTGCGCCACCAAACCATCACCAATGGTCAGTAGGGCATAGGTTTTTAGTGCTTCTGAGCCGGTTAGGCCATGGTCAAACACACCAATGCTGATACCACCAATTAAGTTGATAAACAGGATTAGCATGCTTGCGATGGCATCGCCGCGTACAAACTTAGACGCACCGTCCATTGAACCGTGGAAATCCGCTTCATTGGCGACTTCTTTACGGCGTAATCGAGCTGTTTCTTGGTCGATTAATCCCGCGTTGAGATCCGCATCAATCGCCATCTGTTTGCCCGGCAGGGCATCCAAGGTAAAGCGGGCGGAGACTTCGGATATCCGCTCGCCACCTTTGGTGATGACCACAAAGTTAATGATCATCAAGATGACGAACACCACCATACCAATCAGGTAGTTACCACCAATTACCACCTCACCAAAGGCTTGAATGACCTTACCGGCGGCATCGCCTCCGTTGTGACCTTCAAGCAATACAATACGGGTGGAGGCCACGTTTAGCGCAAGGCGAAGAAGGGTGGCGATCAGCAATATCGTTGGGAAAATGGAGAAATCGAGCGGTCGTTTCGCACTAGTGCTGACCAGCAACACCAAAATTGCCAACACGATATTGAAAGTAAACAGAGCATCGAGCAGTAGCGGTGGCAATGGCAAAATCACCATTGCGAGCAGCATCAGCAACACGACAGGAATACCAATTCGCCCCTTCGCTGATTGTTGAAAATCTCTTAACCGATTAAGCATAGTGTCTGTTCCTTGGTGTGACGGCGGTGAGTGCAAGCTTGTACGAATGCGTGAAATAAGTTTGATGACAGAGATCTTGATGACACCGAGCTGAATGCCATAGTGTTAATGCTGCAAATGATTCGGGATCGAAAAATGAGGCAACGACATAGGCTTGTCGCCACGTCCTTCGCGAAAGGCTTTCACCTGTAACACGTACGTCAGAATATGCGCCACCGCGATATAAAGCTGACTGGGTACAGCCTGTTCAATCGCCGTGGTGTGATAAATCGATCGGGTCAGTGGCGCGGAATGGATAATTTCGACATTGTTTTCTCGCGCAATACGCTGAATGTGCATGGCGGTTTCATCCACGCCTTTTGCGACGACAAACGGTGCATCAGACAGCGAGGTATCGTATTTTAGCGCCACGGCATAGTGGGTTGGATTCACGATGACCACATCGGCACTGGGCACGGTTTTGTCGATACGCCGACGCGAAAATTGCTGTTGAATTTGACGAATACGCTGCTTCACTTCGGGACGGCCTTCGTTGTTCTTGTACTCTTCTTTTTGCTCCTGTTTAGTCATGCGAAGCTCTTTCATGTGCTCCCAGCGCTGATAAGGGATATCAATGACCCCGAACAGCAGCAGCGCAAAACCCATAAGCAACATGCCTTCAAACAAGATGTTCATGATCATCACCACACCCTGGTTCAACGGCAGGTTTTGCATACCCAGCAAAGGTTGAAGTTTGTTATCCAAAAAGCCGTAAAGTACGCTGGCAATCACCGCCACTTTCAAGGTGGATTTGATCAGCTCGACAAGCGAGCGGGTTGAGAACATGCGCCCAATCCCTTTGATCGGGTCGAGCTTACTGAGCTTGGGCAAGACATTGGCAGGTCGAAACATCCAGCCACCTAAGATCAGCGAACTTAAAACGGTGGTGACAATGATCAACAGGAACATGGGCAGTAGCAGTTCAATCAAAATACCAAGGCTGTGACCGACGTGTTCAATCGCTTGTAAGGGGTTTTCAAGATCGGCTTTGGTCAGCGACATATTGAAGCGAAACACACCCGAAATGGCTTCCCAAATTGCGGGTAATTGGCTGTAGAAATACGCTGAAACCGCAAGAAAGATAACCGCCGTGGTGAATTCTTTGGCGCGGGGGATTTGGCCTTCGCCCCTTGCCTTTTTGATCTTCTGGTCGGAAGCCTGTTCGGATTTGTCTTGTGACGATTGTTCGCTCATGCGCCCCCCACCATAAAGGTATTCAGATGGTGAAGGGTGTCATGCACGAGTTCAGTGTATTTATCGGGCACCCCGGAAATAGACAGTAAAACACTGAATAGGCCAAGTAACATGGTCATGGGAAAACCAAGGGCGTACACATTCAATGATGGCGCGGCGCGGTTCATCACACCAAAACTGATGTTTGCCAGCAACATAGAAACAATGGCAGGCAAGGCCAATGCGAGACCAGATGCAAACATCCAACCGAAGATATTGACCACGCCTTGCAGTGACATCCCGGTTAGACCAGAGCCTACAGGCCAAATGACAAAGCTTTGGATCAGAATATCGATGATCAACAAATGTCCTTCGAGGGATAAAAATAGCAAGGTGCAGAACAGCAGAAAAATTCTCGCCAATACCGCCACAGATTGACCGTTAACAGGGTCATTCATCACGGCCATACCAAGTCCCATTTGCAATGAGACGATTTGGCCTAACATGGTAAAAATACCAAAGAACATGTGCAGGATTAAGCCAAAGAACAACCCCCACATGGCTTGCTCAAAAGCCAGAAACAAAGAGGTCATGGAAAACAGCTCAACAGCGGGCATAGCGGGCATTAAAGGCGCGGTGATCACAACAATTGAGAGCGCTAACAGGCTACGCACCCAAACGGGAATGAATGCATCACCGAAAAACGGCATGGATATAAATACGGCGCCAACACGGAAAAACGGCCACCAAAGTTGACCGAGCATGACGGAGAGTTCCGCGAAGGTGATCGCCATTAGCCGATCATGCCGGGAATGTTGTGGAACAGATAATCGAACAGATCCATGATCTTTCGCAGCATCCAGTGTCCAGCGAAAATCACCATCAACAGGGTGGTCATTAAGCGGGGCAGGAAACTCAGTGTCTGTTCATTGATTTGTGTGGCGGCTTGAAAAATCGCAATACCAAGGCCAACAATCAGCCCCGGCACGACAAGCACAGCGACCATTAAGATGATCAGCCAGACCGCGTTGGAAAAGAGGGTAACAACAAGTTCAGGTGTCATGCTGGGCTACCCAAAACTGGCGGATAAGGTGCCAACGGTCATGGCCCAACCGTCGACCAATACGAACACCACGAGCTTGAATGGCAATGAGATGATGAGGGGGGAAAGCATCATCATACCCATTGCCATCAAGACACTGGCGACCACCAAATCGATGACCAAAAAAGGGATAAACAACATAAATCCGATCTGAAATGCCGTTTTCAGTTCGCTGATCACAAAGGCAGGTAGCACCACGGCAAATGAAATGTCGTCCACGTTTTGGTTCAGTGGTTCATTGGCAATGCGTAGCATTTGCTCCAAGGCGCTTTGATGCGTTTGCGCCAACATGAAGTTTCGAACTGGCGTTTCTGCCACCGTGAACGCTTGCATCAGGGTGATGTCACCTGCGTCATAAGGCTTGAAAGCATTCTCGTAAACATCCGTCCAAACGGGGCGCATGATCAAAATGGTCAGTGACAACGCAATCCCGACGAGCACGCGGTTTGGCGGGCTTTGCTGAAGACCAAGTGCCTGACGCAAAATCGCCAACACCACGATAATGCGAGTGAAGCTCGTTCCCATCAAAATGAAGGCAGGCAGAAAACCTAGCGCTGTCATCAACAGCAGGATTTGCAGTTTTACGCTGTATTCCTGCTGGGTATCGCCATCGGTGACAGAGAGGAAAGTCAGCCCGTTGTCGGCAGCCAATGCGGGCATTGCAAACAGAGCAATGGCGGCAATCAGTGCAGGCAAACAGGATTTGAGAGAACGAAACATCAACATTGAGGATATTGCCTTTTGCTCTTGTAATCAGTCACAGAGTCAGCGACTTATTGGGTAACGCCTGCCAGTGCAGAGTCCAGCACATCAATCAGGCGCAGGCCATATTTGTCGTTGACAACAACCACTTCGGCATGGCCCATCAAGGAACCGTTTACTTTTACATCTAAGGGTTCGCCATTGAGCTTATCTAACTCGATCACACTTCCTTCGCCGGCTTTCATCAGATCGCCTAGCGCGATTTCTTTGCTGGCGACTTCCAAAGTGACCGTCACAGGGATTTTTTTGAAAAAGCTCAGATCACGCTCAGGCATGGCTAAAGGCTCAGCGATGGTTGGGGTATCGAAATCTTCCAGTTGAAAGTCGTCGAAATTCAAGTCTTCACCATTGAAGGTGGCGGTATCAGGGGATGCACTCACGTTGGAATTCCTTATTCGTGGTTCAAAATCAGTACGAGTTGTCCGTCTTGCTCGGCGACACGGCCAGTAAAGAGCTGTTGATTGCCAATGCTGACAGGCACGGTCGCAAGCAATTCAATCGGCAGAATGTCGTTTGGGGCAAGGCTAAGCACATCGCTTAATGGGAGGGTTTTCTTACTCAGAAGCACGTTTAACCGAACAGGCGTTGCAGTCAGTGACTGCGCAAACGAAGCTGACAGATCTTGGGTACGGTGCAGCCCCAATTGTTCGATCAGCGTTTGGATAAGGTTGCCTTCAATATCAAGGCTCAGCGTGCCAACCGTGTCGCCGAAATGGATTTCAAACACGGAACGAAGCCCCATGCCTTGACCTAACTCGACCTCGCACGGCGACCACATGTCGTCGGGCGCAATCCAAGCCGCGACCCATTTTGCGATACGCTCTTGTAAGCGCACATCGCTGCTGGTTAGCGTCGGTGTTGTGCGCTCAATGGCTGCGCCGTAGAAACGGTCGGCCAACTTCACCAGCATCGGTGCATCAATCGTCATGTATGCCAACCCGCCATCTTGATGACGGAGGGTGGTGGTCGCGTTTTTATCGATGTCACTTAAACGTAGGGTGTGAAGGTCGATACACTCCAATTTGACATAGATCTGATTGGTTTTGAGCCAGCTTTGCAGTGCGTTGCTTAAGGTGTGGCAGGACGATTGAAGGATGTGTTGCAAATTATCACGTACCGCGTGGATGGGCTTTCCCAGCAATTCGACACTGACAGCCGGCAATTCTGAATTCGGCTTAGGCGCTGTCGTTTTCATTTATTTTTACCGCATATAAATACATCGGAGCGTGTCGCTCATCATTCCCGCTAGTCTACACAGACTTTTTTATTACGCTTTAGTTTGATTTTTAAACTATGTGACTTTCGTTCACATGTTGGATTTTAATTTATATGTCTTATTTAAAAGAATAGAGAATAAAGGTAGTTTGCATTTCTAATAAAAGTGAGTGGTTAAAAATTAATCTAATAAAAATATTAATATAGATTTGTATGTTTTTTAACTTGCTCGATTAAATATTGTCCACTGACATGCAGTGCGACACTTTCCCAAGATTATGTCTTTGAATTTACGCTTGCTTCTGTCACTTACTGTTCGGTTCTTGAACTGGGATTTTTAACGATAAGTCCTTTTTAAATGGGATTATTTCTTAGAGTGTCTAGTGGTAAAAGTGGTCATCGTTCCATGATTTTGGAAGCTTTAGTTGGCTAATAGGTTATCTATGTTGAAGGGAATTCACGATTATATTTACCGTTGTAAGGTGAATGTAAATACATCCTATTTATTAATTTTTACATTGCTTATTTCAGGTTCTGCATTCGCAAAGAATGAGATTGTGGTTCCTATGGATTTATCATCTTGGAAATATCAAGGTGGTAAGTTTGAGTGCCAATTAATTCATGCGGAAGTGCCGCAGGGGAAGTTTTACTTCCGTGCACTGCCGGGTGAGAAATTAAGTTTTGAATCAGAATGGAATGGAAATAATACGGGACTCAATGTGGCGACGTTATATCAGGTCGCGCCGCCATGGTTACCTGATGCCCGTGAACGCAAACTGGCAGACGTCAACATTACGGCAAACAGCATCGTACGTTTCCAACACCAGATCCCTGAACTGCTCAAAGCGATGGCTGCCAGCCAGTGGGTCAATGTGGCTTACAGCGGAAGCGCACCTTCCGTCACGAAAAGCATCACGCTTCCCACGATCCGAATTCAACAAAGTCTGACCGCATTTAATCGTTGTCGCGCCAATCTACCAGGCATGAGCGTTGAAGAAGCGCGAACATTGGAGCTTCCCTTCGCGTTTGGGCAACGGTCACTGACTTTCGCACAACAGAACAAGCTAAAAGCGCTATCGAGTTATCTTGCGGTTGACGCGTCTATTTCCCGAATTTTGATTGACGGCCACACTGACAATATCGGTTCATCGGTGGTTAATCTCAACACATCGCGCCAACGCGCAGAGAACGTCGCGAGTGCGCTGCAAACGCTTGGCGTGGCCGACACACGTATTGATATTCGCGCCCACGGCGAACGTTACCCGATTGCCGACAACGTCACGCAAAAAGGGCAGGCGAAAAATCGCCGTGTCACGGTGAGATTGGTTCGAGACAGTGAACGCGTTGTGCCCGTACTCTTGCCTGCACAACAGATAGAAGAGAAACAAGCACCAAGTAGTAATAACCAAAACACCACCCAAAACACCACCCAAAGCGGCACGAAAACTGCCCCGAAAGTATTCAGCGAAGCCAGCCCTGAAACAACCAAGGTTCAATCATGAAGAATATGGAAATTTTGTTGGTCGAGCCAAATGAAACGGTTGCGCTCCCCGTCATCGATGTGTTGAAAGACGCTGGTTACAAGGTCAGACACGCAAGAACAGGGCGCAGTGCGTTACTCAATGAGCCTGCCGCGGTCACCTTGGTCAGCTCGAGTCTGTCTGATATGGGCATTCGCGAATGGGTCGCCTGTCATCAAAAACAACGTCATGGTGGCGTGGCGATTGCCATTGTTGAGCAAGATGAAGGTATTCTGGCCGCCGAAACCATGAAAGCGGGTGCCACGGATTACCTGCTTCGTCCTTTTGAATCAAAGCAATTGGTCAACCTGCTGCGCCGTGTTGAAGCGCTGGGCAAACCCATGGCGAATATCGTCGCAGAGTCTTGGCGTAGCAAACAGGTGCTGCAACTGGCGCATCGCGCAGCCTGCACCAGTGCCAGTGTGTTAATTACGGGGGAATCTGGCACAGGTAAAGAAGTGCTGGCGCGTTATGTTCACGAACATTCTTCTCGTACCGACGAAGCGTTTGTGGCGGTTAACTGCGCAGCGATTCCCGAATCTATGCTCGAAGCGGTGTTATTTGGTCATGTGAAAGGGGCATTTACTGGCGCGCTGCAATCGCAAAGCGGCAAGTTTGAAGAAGCGAACGGCGGCACGATTTTGTTGGATGAAATCGGTGAAATGTCCCCTGCGGTGCAAGCCAAATTACTGCGTGTGCTACAAGAGCGTGAAGTCGAACGAGTGGGCAGCCACAAGACGATCAAGCTTGATATCCGCGTGATAGCAGCCACTAACAAAGATTTACGTGAAGAAGTGCAAAAGGGCAATTTTCGCGAAGATTTGTACTACCGCCTCGACGTATTACCCCTTCACTGGCCACCATTACGTGAGCGCAGTGAAGACATTCTACCTATCAGTCATTTCTTTATCGGGAAGTATCAAGACAGCAGTCAATGCCGCCTGTCCGCCGATGCCATTTCCGCTCTTAGCCAATACCAATGGCCGGGCAATATTCGAGAGCTTGAGAACGTGATTCAACGTGCGCTGGTAATGCGCCACGGTGATTACATTACCGCGCAAGATCTGATGCTGCCTGTTGCGCTAAATAGCGTGAATATTCCCATGATGCAAACAGAGCGTTTCGGCCATGTGGAAGCGAAAAAGCACGCAGAATTTCAGTTCATTCTCGACAAATTACGACAGTTTGGTGGCAACCGAACGAAAACAGCAGATGCCCTTGGCGTCTCAACCCGCGCGTTGCGTTACAAGTTGGCTGCAATGCGTGAACAAGGCATTGATTTACAGTCGTTACTTGGCTCGGCTGCTTAATCTCAATCTGCTTAACCCTATTAAAGGTGAAACATGGCTAATCACTCAATCAACCCATCGATGAACAGCGCAATGAGCGCCGAACAGCTCATGCTGACCAAAATGGATGCCATGCGTGTACAGGCGCAGCCGGATTTTATTGTTAGCGCTAACCCCTTGGATGTGAACGCGGTTAACGCCACCACCAATCAGCCGATGTCTTTTTCACAAGCCATCACCAACGTCCTCGATACGGTGAACCAGCATCAATCGACAGCGAGTCAGAAAATTACGGCTGTTGAGCTTGGGAAAAGTGATGATTTAGTGGGAGCAATGGTCGCAAGCCAAAAAGCGAGCTTATCGTTTAATGCCTTGATGCAAGTGCGCAATAAGGTCGTCAGTTCGTTTGATGACATCATGAAGATGCCGGTGTAACCATGTCTGATATATCTACTCAATTGGCCGGCGGGACAACAGTAAATGCGGGTCGCACGGCTTCGTCTAATGGCATTGCTTCTTCTGGTGGCATGGATGAATTAGGCCACAAAGTGAAACAACTGTGGTCGAGCAGCCAGCGCAATCTGGTGTTATCTGCCGTGATGGCTGCCATCGTCGCCGCCATTATTGTGGTCGCGCTGTGGAGTTCTTCTCAAACATTTCGTCCGCTTTACAGCCAGCAAGAACGTTTTGATATTGGCGAGATTGTGTCTGTGCTTGAAACCGAAGGCATTGCCTATCGTCTGCAAGAACAAAACGGCCAAGTGCTCGTGCCCGAAGGTGAAGTGGCCAAAATCCGTATGTTGCTTGCGGCAAAAGGCGTAAAAGCGCAGCTACCTACCGGATTAGACTCACTGAAAAACGATAGCTCACTCGGCACAAGCCAGTTTATGGAAACGGCCCGTTATCGTCATGGTTTAGAAGGGGAGTTAGTCCGCACTATCATTTCTCTTAACGCCGTGTCTAACGCGCGCGTTCACTTAGCCATTCCGCGCCAAACCTTGTTTGTTCGTCAGAACGCAGAAAATCCGTCGGCGTCTGTGATGCTTGAACTCAAAGCAGGCGAAGATCTGAAACCGGAGCAAGTAGAAGCGATCATTAACCTGATCGTGGGCAGTGTGACAGGCATGAAGTCTGAACAAGTGTCAGTGATTGACCAATATGGTCGCCTGTTGAGTGCCGATGTTGCTTCGACCGAATCGGGTAAGGTGAATGCCAAATACCTCGACTATCAAAAAAACGTCGAGAAGCAGATTATTCAGCGCGCGTCCGACATGCTGACACCGATTGTGGGGCCAAGTAACTTCCGCGTTCAAGTCGCCGCCAACATGAACTTTAGCCAAGTGGAAGAAACGCAGGAAATTCTTGATGCAAATCCTGTCGTGCGCAACGAACACACCATTCAAAACAACTCTATCGATCAAATCGCGTTGGGCATGCCGGGCGCGCTGAGTAATCAACCGCCTGTGACTGGTGAAGTCCCAACCGAAGACAGCACCAACGCCAATGCGCGCTCTGAAATTAACCGCCAGTACGCAGTGGGCAGCAGTGTGCGTCGCACCCAATACCAGCAAGGTCAGATCCAAAATTTAAGCGTATCCGTGTTGCTCAACACAGGCGCAGCGCCAAACGGCACCGCGTGGACAGACGCTGAGAAAACGCAGATCTCCACCATGGTGATGGATGCTGTTGGCATTTCAGAAGCCCGTGGCGACAGCTTGAGTTTGATGAGCTTTAACTTCACGCCGATTGAAATCAGCGCATCCCCAGCTTTGCCATGGTGGCAAGATTCGGCAGTGCAGCAACCGCTTCGTTACGTGATTGGCGGCATGTTGGGCATGGCGATGATCTTCTTTGTGCTACGACCTCTGATCATGCACCTGACAGGCGCAGATCGCCGTGCACAAGAACTGGAATTTGCGGATCCGCAAGAAGAGATGACCTACGACAACCTGCAAACGCGAGAAGAGCGCGAGCGCGAAGAAGTGCTCAACCGTCGTCTGTCCGAAAAAGGTATTGCAGTGAGTTCAGGGCTGGATGTTGGCAATGAAATGCTACCCCCACCGGGATCGCCGCTAGAAATTCAATTGAAGCACTTGCAGCTGATTGCTAACGAAGAACCAGCACGCGTGGCAGAAATTTTGAAACAATGGATAAACGTGAATGAACACAGCACAGTCAAAGCAGAAACAACCGCTTAATCATGTCGAGCAGACCGCATTGGTACTGCTTGGCATGGGTGAAGATGCCGCGGCAAAAGTGCTGCAACACTTCAGCCGCGAAGAAACCCAACGCGTGACTCGCGCCATGGCGCATCTTAGCGGCATTCAAAGCGACAGCGCTAAAAGCGTGATTCAACATTTCTTTGAAGATTTTCGTCTGCACAGTGGTATTCGCGGAGCATCGAAAGAGTACTTATCGAATACCTTGCGCAAAGCACTGGGTAACGATTTAGCCAAAGGTTTGTTGAATAACCTTTACGGCGATGAAATTCGCAACAACATGCAGCGTTTGCAATGGGTAGAAGCCGAAGTGCTGGCGCGATTCATCACGAGCGAACACCCACAGATGCAGGCGATTTTCTTGGCTTACTTGCCAGCAGATAGTTCCTCGCTGGTGCTGAAACACTTGCCGGCGGATTACCACGACGAACTGCTTTATCGCATTGCTCGGTTACAGGATATTGACCATCAAGTGGTGCACGATCTCAACGATCTGATTGAACGCTGTATCGCGCAAGTGTCTGTTAACCAATCCGCGCCGCTGTCTGGTGTGAAGCAAGTGGCCGACATCATTAACCGCTTTGAAGGTGATCGCGCCACCTTGATGGAAATGCTCAAACTGCATGACGAAGATATTGCCAATGAGATTGAACAGAACATGTTCGATTTCATGGTACTGAGCCGTCAGCGCGAGGACACATTGGACAAACTGGTGCAGCAAATCCCAGCCGAATTATGGTCTGTGGCATTGAAAGGTGCAGAAATCACCTTGCAGCAAACCATCAAGCGTTCCATGCCACAGCGTATGGCGAAAGCATTGGAAGATGACATGCAGCTGCGCGGTGCGGTGCCTTTGAGCCGCGTAGAAAGTGCGCGTGCTGAAATCATGCAGATTGTTCGTGCCCTGAGTGATTCGGGCGAGATTGAACTGGTGCTGTACGAAGAAGCCACGGTGGAGTAAACCATGACAGGAAAATTCATGAAAATCCCGCCATCTGGCTACCGTGTTCACCGTTTTCCTCCGCTGGCAAAGCCAGTGGTTATGGTGGAAGACGAATTCGGTGCAGAGCAGAACTGGAATGATGTTCAGGCAGATTTGCAGCAAAAACTCGAAGCGGGTTTTCAGCAAGGATTAGAGCAAGGCCATCAAGAAGGTTTCCGCCAGGGTACAGAGCAGGGCATACAGCAAGGCTTGCTAGACGGTCAAAAAGAGGGCTTTCAGAAAGGCTTTGTGTCTGGCGAACAAGCAGGGCGACAAGCATTTCTTGATGCGGCTAAACCCGTTAACGAGCTGTTCCATACATTGTCGCATTGGCAAAAAGAGCGCGAGCAACAGCAGCGCCATATGATTTGTGAACTGGTTCAGAAAGTCGCGCAGCAAGTTATCCGCGCAGAGCTTACTCTGATGCCGCAGCAAATCCTGACGCTGGTGGATGAAACCATCGACGCGTTACCGGGCAAATCAGAAAAAGTCACGGTGCATTTGAACCCTCAAGATCTGGAGCGGATCAGAAACATCAATGCCGATCTTCCTGCAACATGGAAGTTGGTGGCGAACAATGAACTGCCTGTGGGCGGCTGTCATCTGGTGACAGAAGATGCAGAAGCCGACGCCAGTTGCGATTCGCGCCTGCAAACCTGCATGGATAACGTTAAGCAGCACTTGCTTGATGAGGTGACAGTGTCACAACCCATTAACAAGGAATCAAGCAGTACCACAGACTCACAACAGCTTGAGGCTGTGAATGACTGACGTCGTGATGAATAGTACCTCTGCGCACGTTTTACTGTCAGAGCGTTTGAGCGATGCCATCGCGTCGCTCGATTCGGTACCGATTGCCCGAGTGACGGGTCGTTTAGTCAAAGTGAACGGGTTGATGCTGCAAGCCGTTGGTTGCCGTTTCAAACTCGAACAGCGTTGCTTGGTCGAAACGGCTGAAGGCGACATGATTGAAGCGCAAGTCGTGGGCTTTGACCACAACGTGGCGTACTTGATGCCCATCCGTCGCCTTGGCGGGTTGTTCGCAGGCGCGAAAGTGATACCGCTGGAAGGCGACAGCACCGTGCAACTTGGCGCTAACTGGCTAGGACGCGTAGTGAATGGGCAGGGCGAACCCATTGATGATGGCCCAGAGCTGAAAGGCGGCGAGCGTGTTTCCCTCGAACCTAAACCGATCAACCCACTAAAACGCCGCCCGGTAGATACCCCACTCAACATGGGTGTGCGCGCGATTAACGGCTTGTTGACTGTTGGTAAAGGCCAGCGCATTGGCCTTATGGCAGGCAGCGGCGTGGGTAAAAGTGTCTTGATGGGCATGATTTCCCAAAACACCGAAGCTGACGTGATTGTGGTCGGATTGATTGGCGAACGCGGACGTGAAGTCCGTGAGTTCATTGAACGTAACCTAACGCCAGAAGCCCGTAAACGCGCCATTGTGGTAGCCGCACCCGCGGATGAATCGCCGCTGATGCGCCTTCGCGCTACCTTGCTTTGTCACCGTGTTGCAGAGTATTTCCGCGACCAAGGCAAAGATGTCTTACTGCTGATGGATTCACTCACGCGTTATGCCATGGCGCAGCGTGAAATTGCCCTTTCCCTCGGCGAGCCGCCCGCCTCGCGTGGTTATCCGCCATCTGTCTTTAGCTTGTTGCCGCAGTTGCTTGAACGTGCAGGTAACAGTGAAAACCAACACGGTAGCTTAACAGCCATTTATACCGTGTTGGCAGAAGGAGACGATCAACACGATCCTGTGGTGGATTCCGCCCGCGCGATTTTGGATGGTCACGTCGTATTGTCGCGCCAATTGGCCGAACAGGGGCATTACCCTGCGATTGATATCAATGCGTCGATTAGCCGTTGCATGTCGGGTTGCACGCAGCCAGCACACACCACCATCGCCAATCAGTTTCGCACCTTGTATTCCAACTACCTGCAAGTAAAAGAACTGTTGCCTTTGGGGGGCTATCAACCGGGGCAAGACCCAGAGCTTGATCGTGCTGTTGCCATGTATCCGCAGCTCAAAGGCTATCTGTTGCAAGGCGCGGATGAATCCGCCGATTACTCAAGCAGTCTGACTGATCTCGCGCAGATGTTTCAGCAGCAGTAGGCGTAGTACTCATCGCATTAACGTTCGCAAGCGCGATCAAGGAGACAGCGTATGGACGCAAAAATCAAAGCGTGCGGCAAACTGCAACAAGTAGAAGAAAAGCGCCGCGACCGTGTCGGCCAACAGCTTGAATCCATGCGCCAGCGTCACGCTCACCTTGAAGGTAAACTCGGGCAATTGTCTGACCTTAAAACCCACGCCAATCAATCTGCCACTCTACAAACCGCGACTCAGCAAGCAACCTTCAACAGCGCCGCGCTGATGAACCTCTCCCGCGTCGATCAAATGCTACAAAAGCTATTGGTTCACTGCGAACACGAGCAAGCGGTATTGCAGGCGCAATGTTCTTCTGTACAAAAGGAACTGGAACAACGCCACGCCCGCGTTCAGGGACTAGAAAAAGCCTTAGATCGCTGGAAAGCCAAGCAGCGCTATGAGAAAGCGAGAAAAGAGCAGAGGTTGCTGGAGGAGATGATCAACGCCCGTCTGAAGAGACGGGCGGTTTAGATATGTGACGCGATGAACGCACCTCTTTCTTTTGAGGGATAAGGCCACGCGCACCCTAGACAAAACACCGCCTATCCTGCACAGTCATGACCATACCAATAACCAGAAAGGAAGAGAGATGTTTAGTCATGTAATGATTGGTTCCAATGACATGGAAAAATCAAAAGCTTTCTATGATGCAACGCTGGCAGTGTTGGGTTACTCAGAAGGGATGATAGATGAAAAAGGTCGCTGTTTCTATCTCACCCAAGATGGGGTGCTTGGGATTACTAAACCGATCAATGGCGAGTCAGCGTCACACGGTAACGGTATGACCATTGGTTTTAAGGCGAGTAGCCCTGAGCAGGCGAAGGCATGGCATGAAGCGGGTATCGCGAATGGTGGCACTCCATGTGAAGAACCGCCGGGTGTTCGCGCAAATAGCAGAATGAGCCTGTATTTGGCTTACTTACTTGATCCATCGGGCAATAAAATATGCGCAATGTACGTGATGCCAGCTGAAAGTTAATTGTCAGTGTCTCATTCACCCTGTGACTGAGTGACTCAAAGAGGGCTAGCATGCGAACATGCTGGCCCTTTTTTCATTTCATGTTCTAAATTTTCAGCCACATTGCTTGTCGTTCAGGTTGTGCTTGCTCGGACGGGGCAGATGGCGGTGGAGACTAAGGTGCTTCGCTAGATTTAAACGTCTCAAAGGTTTGGATTGAATTTAGTGGCGAGAACGGTTGTTGGATATCGCTATTGAACGGTAATGTCCCCTGGCTTTCTTGAAGAATCGCTTTAATTATGTCGTCGTTGAGCTGAGATTCAATCGTCGATTTTTTGATTATCCAGTGGTCATTTTTTTTGGTTGATATCGGCTCGCTAATCTTGAGGCTACTCAAGGCGGAAGTGAGTTCATCATCGCTAATGATCACGTCCTTAAAGTTAGAACTCAGTAAGGTGTTAAATTCAGGGTGACTTGTCATATGAATAAAATCACTGCTGGTTTTTTTCATTAGAAGTAAGTTGTTTATTTCTCTGTGCGTGGAGTTGGAACTTGTTGTTGTCACGTAAACCTTGGGTGAGTGCGATAAAATCCCAGCAAAGCCATTGAGTGCGTAGCACTGTAAAGGGAAGTGACTGTTACTTGTTTTAACCGCTTTTATGTAATCCGAGTCAGAACACAGCCTGTCATGGGTTTTAATGATGGCAGAGAGATCTTCTTGGTTTTTACTTTGGAGGATATTCTTAACTTCTGAAATTAAAAAAGAGCATGCAGTATTTTTGTTATCTTCTTGTTGGCGCTGCACACTTTCTCCCTTCGATGCGAAGGTTGTAAACAACGCGGCGCTGATAATTATCGTTGATATCCATGCTTTAAATGCGTGCTTTTTCATCATTATTCGCCCGATTAGCAACCATTGGGAGGAGGTGTTGAAAGGCAAGGATCGATGGCTAAGGTTGAAGCCTTAGCAGTGGGTACGGCTTCTGTATTCTGGCTGGCTATTTGCTCTGTATTGAAACTAAAGCTGTCTTTGCTGTGTACCGAGAAAGCAATGAGCATGGCGCCAACAAACATGGCAAAAATACCCGGAGAGGCTGTGGCTAGCTGAAAGGCCCATCCTGACCCTTCAATACTGGCTGAGGTGCTTTTCTCGATAGTGAAAAAACACACGGCCAATCCGATAAGCAAAGTACCTACGCCTGCAAACATCGCCACAGAACGCTTCAACATGCTGATGTACAAATTAAACATGCTGAAGTAGTAGTGGGTGTTGTCCTTTAATTCGCTTGCGCTATGAGAAGCAAATGCGGTTTCTTTAAACCAGTTTAAGTTGGTGACCAGAAAGTAGCCTAATCCTGCCAATACCAGTGTTGAGGTGATGGTTAAATACCAAGGTGAAAAACGAAACCAGGAACCTTGCACTATTTTTCCTAATGGGATGATGTTTGGTAATGGAGAGTATAGACAGTGGTGATACTTCGCAGTGTATTGCTCTCAAGATACGATATAGATCAGGTAAGTAAGGCTGTATAACGATTGTTCTGAGCGCGATTTAATAACGGTTGAGACAAACGGCATGTTTAGCCTGTTTGTCTCTGTGATATTCAACAAAATTCCCGCCACGCTCGATTCGCCGACACACTGGAGTGCACACATCAAAGAAGCCCAGTTGGCAGAGTCGCTATCATGTCGCCTGAATTGAGCAACAAATACAGATAAAGAGTGATGAGGTGAAAGCGCGATTAGGTGGGTATAATGTCCACGCCTTTCTCATTCCCTTTTTTGTTGGTGTTTAATGTTGGTCGAAAGACGTGCTTCTTTGATTTTACTTGTTGCTACTGTGTTGGCTGCCTGGGGATGGATTTTCTCGAAAGAGGCGATTCAGGGTATGCCGCCGTTTGGGTTTATCGGCCTGCGCTTCATTTTGGCATCCTTGTGTATCCTGCCGTTTTGCTTTGGCAAACTGAAAGTCGTTGATAGGGGTGATTTGACGCGAGCGGCAGGAGTGGGCTGCGTGCTGGCATGTGCGATTTTGTTCTGGATCTTCGCCATGTCTGTCAGCACCTCGCTGGGGGAGGGCGCGTTTATCATGAGCCTTTCCATGCTGATTGTGCCGCCCGTTGCGTGGTTGCTGTATAAGCAAGCGCCGCCGAGGATATTCTGGTTTTCGATGCCGATTGCCGTGGTGGGTTTGGCGTTGCTATCACTAGGTGGTGTGGGCTGGCAGCTCTCGCCAAGTCAGATTTGGTTCTTGCTGGCGGCGTTGTTTCTCGCTGTTCACTTTAATTTGAACAATCGCTATGCACAGCGTATTCCGACCTTGGTGTTGACCTGTGTTCAGTTGTTTTCGACGGGTGTGGTTGCAACCATCGCTTCGTTGCTGACCGAAACATGGCCCGACACCATACCTCCGACAGTGTGGGGCTGGTTTACGCTGAGTGTGCTGGTGGCAACAAGTTTGCGTTACTTAATGCAGACGCTTGGCCAGAAGGGAGCAAGCGCTGCAAATGCGGCCATTATTATGATCCTTGAACCTGTTTGGACGGTGATCCTGAGTGTGGTGTGGTATCACGAATCAATGCCTGCGCATAAAATTGCAGGCTGTGCGTTGATTTTATTGTCGCTGTTGGTTTATCGCGGAACCCAACCGCTGCGTGATTTTATGCGGAAAAAATCACGGTAGCGTGCGAATCAATCACGAAGTAGGCGAGACATGATTCTCGCCTTCTTTTTGCCGAGCAGTTTGTCTAAGTGGTATAAGGATTACTCTGCGCGAGACCGGATACGTAAGATGCTCGCTATTGCGATTTCTCACTGAGTCTACGACCTAATCCAACAGCATAAGACGAGCTTCTCGCTTGCAGTAGGGGATCATTAGACGGCTCGATACCGTCGCTGAGCATGGTCGGGTCAAAGGTGATATCTTCGCATTTCCCTTCGGGGGTAATAGATTCAATGACCAAACGTGCCGCGTTGAACGTAACATGCTCACCTTCCCAGCGCTTTGCCGCGTCGTCGACCATGTCTTGTGGGTTGGCAATCGTGACGACCATGTTCCAACTCACTTCTCCGCTTTCTAGGCTTTTTTGCAGATTCTCAAAGTAGAAATCGCTTCCTGTTTCTACCGATATGTCGTGTTTGCTGGTCGGCACAAAGGCAAACCTGAACGCGACTTTTTCTCCTTGCTCATTCACCAAGTAGAAGCTGTTCACACTGTTGTAGCTCATGTCTTCATAAGGCTTTAGTGTGTTGTCTCTTTTTGCCATGTGCGCCTTGAACGCTTTTATTTCTGGGTACTTCTCTTTGACGGCGGCGAGTGCTTCTTTGCCTTTGAGCGTTGCTTGATTGAGTTCCAGAAAGGCTTCAGGTGTTGAAACAGGGAAGAAATCTAGCGTGTTTACCGCCATTCGAGTGATCCCTCCGTTTACGTCTTGCATAGACAGTCCGAGACCATAATCGCTAGGTACATCGTCAGGCGCATCGATATTGCCGCCTTTGTGCGAAAGTCGACCTATCACTTTCGTTGATGCTTGGAACAATGGGCTGTTGGTGTAACGGGTGATGTTTGTGGCGATAGGTTCAAATCGCCCTTCAAAACAAAAACCTTTGGTATGGTTTCTGCGTTTTCCTTCGGTAATACCAAATATTGATTCAAACACATCCACGCTATCCACGGCGAGGTTTGGGTTGGTTGAGGCAATAGTGGGTGACGCGACGAGTCCAAGCGCTGCGGCGCATAGAATAGACTTATTCATTGATCTCTCCTTGCTGAATAACCATACAAATTATTTTCAATAAACAGTTCGTTAGCTAATAGTTTGCGTGCGAACAATAGAGTTAATATGTTGGTCTGACTTGTAGGAAAAATCAACGATTGGCAGTCTCTATCCTGAGAGTTTTAACAATGTCATAAAATAGATTTTCTATATCAGATAGATATGGCTAAGGCTTATTGCTTGATTCATAAAATAAAGGTGGCCAAACTGTTAGTGCACAAATTGTTTGGGTTGATGATAGTGGCCGGTTTTGCCATAGTGACGAAATAATAAAGACAAAAAGGACAAGGATTAGCCCATGGGACCCAAGCATATCGATCAAATTTGCTTCAACTTATATTCGACGTCCAGCATGATCACTCAGGCTTACAAGCCATTGCTTGAACCCTTTAAACTCACTTATCCGCAGTTTGTTGTGATGATGTCATTGTGGCAAGAACAGGATGTATCGGTGACCGAACTTGCACAATCTGTTGGTTTATCCAAGGCGACCGTCACACCTATTATTAAACGCTTACAGAGCGTTGGTTATGTCACGAAGACGCTTGTTGAGGGCAATGAAAGGCAAAAATCGGTCGCGTTAACCGACGAAGGCAAGAAACTCGCTAGGGCGGGAAAGAAGGTGGCGAAACAGGCACTTTGTGCAACGGGGCTGACAGAAAGTGAAGCCGACACCATGATTTCTTTAAGTCAAAAAATCCGTCAGCATTTGGCTTCATAGCTCATAGCTTCTTTGCCAACGTGCCTTGCTAGGTGCTAGGTGCTAGGTGCTCGAAAAGGTTTACAGCCCTAGTCGGTTACTTGGACTCTGTGCGTCGAGCCTTTTTCACTGGCCTGTATCACAAGGCATACCATGATTAGCCCCATGCCAACCCAACCTTGCATAGGGATGATTTCGCCAACAATCCAAACCGCAAAACAGGCCGCGACCACAGGTTCAAACAGAGTGAGTAGTGTCGCTTTGCTGGCGTTCACATGTCTAAGCCCAAAACCAAAAATCAAGTAACCCAAAAACATCGGGATCAATGCCATATAGGTAACAACGAGAGTGTTACTGAGGCTTGAAAATAGATGTTCGCCGGTGAACATCAGGGTAGGGAGTAGCAGCATGGCACCCAAGCCAAAAATGCCCCCCATCGCCGATTCAGACTGCACGCCGTTTTCAATTAAACGTTTTGCAACCCATGCATAAATGGCGTAGGTCAGCGCGGCAAGTAGCCCAAGCATGACGCCAAAAAGCTTGTCAGATTGTTGCGTTGCGGTTTGCGCATGTGATGACTCTGCAAAGGTAAGCATGACAATTCCAATTGTCCCCAGAACAACACTAAGTAACCAACGCGGCGTAATCGCACTAGCTTTGCCAAAAAGACGCTCAATGATAACGGTCATGAAAGGGGCGCAGGCAATAGAAACCACCGTGCCGGCGGCGACGCCCGCCAAACGCATTGAGGAGTAAAACGCCAACGGATATACCGCAAGTGCAATGGCTCCAATGAGCAATGTCGTGCGGTGTTGCAGCAGCAACTGCCCATCTTGTCGTAGCGATTTACGTGCAGTTATGGCCAGTAATAATCCACCTATGCCTGCTGCAAAAGCGCCAATCGCCAGTGAACTAATTTGTGGGGCGAAGTTCGCTACCGTACCCGTTGTTCCCCAAAGCACGGAGGACAACAGGATGGCCAAGCTGCCTTGCAATGCGGAGTCCATGTTCAAGAAGGTGCGTTTCATCGTGCTGCGTGCCCTGTCTAATCCTTTAAGTTGACAATAATCCTAACGGAAATAGCTGACGAAGACTTTGCAGAAAGGACGCATTACTACGCCGAGAGGGCGCTTTTCTATTCATCCAGTATGTCGATGATAAATTGTGTGTGGTGATGTATTAGCGAGAAAAGTCTCTTGGAGAGAGGCCAAAACTGGCGGAAAAGCGACGGCTAAACGCAGAGACATCGGTGTAGCCAACGCGTTCAGCGATCAATTGAACAGGCAAGTCGGTGTGTATGAGCAAAGCCTTGGCTTTTTCCATTCTCTGCTCGGTAATGTATTGATAGGCACTGACGCCTAATGCTTCCTTGAATCGCTTCTTAAATTGGGTCGGGCTGAGGCAGGCGACTTTCGCTAGGCCTTCAATGGTCAGGTGAGTTTCTAGTTGTTCAATAATGCATGTTTGCGCAGCGCGAATACGCGGGTCGACAAGTGGGTTGCCGCTTTGCTGTTGCAGTAACAACATAAAGACATCGACTAGCGATTCTTCAAGCTTATCATCCAGCTGAAACTCTAATTGCTTTTCGACAAAGTAGAGAAAACTAAGGAGCGGTGGCGTGATGGAAAATACCGCGACGTTTGATGTATGAAGATTGTCTGGTAGCGATGAAAGATCAGCAATGATAAAACGCGCTGCTTCGTCGGCTGTAAAGTGATGTTGCACACCAGATTCGATCACCACGCATTCGCCCACCCCGACGCCACCGTTGTAATCGGTCAGTTCGATATGAATCGTGCCTTGTATTGGCAATACCAACTGGTGATAGTCATGCGCGTGACTTTGTCGTTGGCGGGTGTACGAACGAATGCTTAGGCTGTTTTCCATGTTCAGCGTGAATTCCTTTTACCCATAAAACGCAGATATTTATACCCAAACAAATTCTCGCTGAACAAGCACCTTGAGGTTGCTTAGGTATACAAACAGTAGAGCAGATTTCGTCAAGTTTGGTATATCCCACTTTAAGGAAGTGAGAGATGTGATAAATCGCCGTGGCTATTTTGAATACGGTTTAACTGGCTTGAACTTGAACTTGAATATTGGACAATAGTGCCCGCTCGTTAAGAAGCGTGCGGGCACGTTGGTTTGTGTTATGCGATGATTTCGCAGCCTGTGACGAAATCAATGTAGTCACTCTTGAACTGACCACAGAAGTTTTGTAGCTGAATTTCCGTGCCATCCGCAAAATCCAGTGTCACCGTGTGCGACGTTTGCGTGATGTTGATTTGGCTTAGTGACGCCGCCAATGACGTGTCGATTTGGAGAGTGTCATGCCAGCCATTGAAGTCGGTGATAATGTCTTTGCCATCGCCTTGGCAGAAGTAGAAAACATCGTCGCCCCAGTTGCCTTTAAGAATGTCATCACCTGCGCCACCAACGATATAATCGTTACCCCAGCCGCCATCGATGTTGTCATTGCCACACCCGCCATCGAGAGCGTCCTCACCACACCCGCCATCCAACTTATCGTCACCGCAATTGCCAAACAGTGCGTCGTTTTCACCGTGGCCCCAAAGTTCATCGTTGCCTGCGCCACCGACAAGTTTATCGTCGCCCGCTTCACCAAGCAGCTTGTCATTACCATCACCGCCTAAAAGCAAGTCTTGACCCCAACCGCCCCACAGTGAATCGCTGTGATTGCCGCCGCTTAGCAGGTCGTTGTCACTACCGCCGAACAACTCATCGCAACCGTCGCCGCCGTAAAGCTCGTCAGCACCGTAATACCCCACCAGTTTATCGTCACCGGCGTTACCTTCTAATACATCGTTGCCACAGCCTCCATCGACGTAATCATCGCCTTCGCCGCCAGACATTTGGTCGTAACCATCTCCGCCCCACATTTTGTCATTTCCGTCACCGCCGAGCATGGTGTCATTGCCCCAATGTCCATCCATGTGGTCGCTGCCTTCACCACCATTGATAATGTCGTCACCGTGCCAGCCGATCATTCGGTCATCGCCGCAACCTCCAAACAGTGCATCGTCACCGTCGCCACCGTCGACATAATCGTTACCGTCGCCACCTTCAAGTTGATCATGACCTTGGCCACCCCAAAGATGATCGTTTCCAGAGCCACCTGAAAGATAGTCGTTTCCTTGTTCGCCTTTTAGGGTGTCGTTACCATTCCCGCCATAAAGTTGGTCGTTATCGTGTCCACCGTAAAGGACGTCGCAACCCCAGCCTCCATATATCGTGTCGTCACCAAAACCGCCGTAAACTTTGTCGTTGCCGTACCCACCATCAACCCAATCTTCGCCGTAACCCCCTTTGATATAGTCATGGTCGTAACTGCCGATGATTTTGTCATCACCATTTCCGCCATCAATTAGGCACTCGTTCCCATATGCTTCGATATAGTCGTTGCCGTCTTTTCCGTATATCCAACTAACGTGATGGCTGCTTATGATGGTGTCGCCCAATGACGTTCCTGTAATTGTTGTCATTATTTTTTCCTCATAAAGGGTGTCTTGATGTTGTCGTGATGCTCAATGAATCATCAGAACTATGGCAGCGTAAGTCATTGATCCCTTGTTTCGGATTCAAGAATTATCTAATTGAAACTCATCGGGTTTTTAAATTCTCAGCAATAAAATAGCAGGTGTTATGGATAGGCTTTGTTATCTAAAGAGTCAGTCAAAACTTGCCAATGTAAGCCGTATGTTTAACGATAGGAAAAGACAAGCGGTTGGCATATTTAGAGTGCCTAATAACATTGACATAGCTAAGAGGGGTTATGGTCACCTGCGAGAAGGTGACCATGAATAAAACAAAAGGAACTGTTTGTTTGGGAAGGAGATGGCGACTAATCGGTATTAGAACTTACCGCCATTAGTCCATTCATGTTTTGGCGGTACGATTTCTTCATTGATCCACAGCTCGACAATTTTTCCGCTTTCCAATCGGAAGATGTCGAAACGCGCGGTTTCGATACCGTCTTTCATGACTCGGCAGTAGGTCACCACAACGTTGCCTTGCCCGATCAGTTTAAAGATTTGATCGTAACTGCCAATGCACTGTTCAAGTGATGCAACATCTGAGCCCTGGTGAGTCACTAAAGAAGCGGTGTCGACGAAGGCGTCCAGCTTGTTAGCTTGTCCCAACACCATGACGTCGCACATGAATTCGCGAACACGCGCTTTGTTGGCTTCTGTGGCGTGTTCATCTTCTATACCAAGGTGACCGTTGAGTTGATTAATGTTATCGGATTCTTTGCCTTCATAGGCGGAGATAACATCCCAATGCTCGATGATTTTGTCGTTGCTGTCGGTATCGAACAGATCCGTTGTTACCCATTTTGCTTCACCGTTATTGATGTCTTGGAAGACTTGCACAAAGACATATTGCCCATCAACCACAGAGCGGATAACACGAATGTCTCTGACAGGGCAACGTAGAAGGAAGGGCTCAAAAAATTCAACAAAACCTTCAATGCCATTTTTGACACCCGTGCTGTGCTGAATGTATCGGTCGCCGGTGTATTGAGTGACGGCTTGGCGAGCATTGCCATCACGAATGCCTTCCATGTACAAATTCGTCGCGTTTTGTAGTTTTGGGTTCATGTTGCATTCCTTCTTTGGATCTACGCGCAACCACAGGCGAAGCGCCGAGGTCATGGGGGAGAACGAGAACAGTCAAACAGAGAGATTTGACTCTATCATTTGTGGCAACGCATTCGTTCTCAAATGATAGACGAGACATGAAGCAAATCGGTGGGGGTAGGAGGCGACCGGACCCTATGAGTCACCGCGCTCCCGTATGAATGGTGGTCAGCTCCAGCGGTCTTGGCGTTTAACTTCATCGCTGAAGTTCGAGGAGAAGGCTTTCATTTTTCCTTTGAGTAGCCTTTTTCTGCCATCCGGTGTGCGGGTATATATCAGTTCTGACAGGCTGACGTTCTTGCACCAAGATTTGTAGAAAATCATCGCGGTGTCTTTCTTGGCACCAAACCTAAGCGGAACCGCATGACAATCATCTCGCGTCATTCCGAGGAATTTCCCTTCTCGAATCACCAAATATCTTGGGTTACCAATCGGTGCGAGAATTTCGTGTAGGCAGTCTGCAAACAGGGAAGATTCATAGAAGGTGCAACCTGACAGCGACAAGAAGAAAGCGCCTTCATGGGTTTTTATGACGTTGACTTTCATTTGCCGAATCGATGTTTCGACAAAGCCAGCCTGACAAAGTGCTTCGGCCAACGCAACGCCAATTTGTTTCAACGCACCGTCAACTGGCAGGTAACGGAGTACGACTTTAAGCGTAAAAATTGTTTTCGGCAGCTGATAAATCAAAGTACCAGCGATAACCAAGGCCAAAACCGGGAGTATGGTTGAGGGGGAATGTTTCAAGGTGCTCATCGCAGCCAGTGCGCCGCTAGTGATTGCGCCAGCGAGTTGAATCGCCAAATAGCCGAAAGAGCGCTTGAGTAGATAGCCACGAATGGCAGGCAGCTTGTTGGTTTTGACTGATGGAACCACTCGGGCGGTTTCTTCCAAAGAAAGCGCCTGATGCCAGCGCGCCGCAACAATCCCTATTTTGTGAAAACGACGCGTCATTTGGCGGTTATTGGCGGTAATCGGCGAAGCCATTTCGACATTCATAGGCGAATCAATGGCTGTTGCTTTCATGCGGTCAAAACCGCTTTCAATGGTCAGCGCTTTTTCGGAGAGTCCGACAAAGGTTTCAAAGCGTTGTTTGAGGCTGTAAAAATCGGACCAGCCAGCAAAAGATTTGGCATTGATGGCAGCCAAATGCCATATAGCGCTAATTTTGTCTTTGTTGGCGGGGTCAATGCGAATGGCGCGTCCACGCATTTGGTTGGTGAGCATGAATGAGCCCACTGAGCTTGCGAGGATCAGTGAATTTATGGCGGGGGCATCCCAGCCTTCACCAAGCAGTGACCGCGTGCCAATCAGCACGTTGATGTCACCGTTCATCAACAAGGCAGTAAAAGCCCCCGTTAATTGATTGAGTGGCGCAGAGACTTTTTGGTATTGCTGTTGGCTTCCCATTGGTTCAGTTTTGACGTTTTTGCTACTGATATGGGTGAGCAAAGCGGGTAGCAAGGCCGTTGGAATAATACTTAAACGGCCTGTTAATAATGCAATTTGACCAGATACGGGAGATGACGTGGTGATGGCTTTGAATATTGGCCACGCCCCGAGGTTCACTTCGCCAGTGTCCATTCCTGATGCAAGGGCTTCGTCTCGGATGTAATCCGTTAAAATCACTTGGCGAAGGTCATTGCCGCGTTGTTTGAGCTCGAGCTGGTGGATCTCGCAGCAACCTTCAATTTTTGAGACGCTTAATGACAGAGATCGTTCAATTCTTCTTGAACGCTCTAACGAAAGTTCGCGTTTGTTGAGCAACTCAGAGGTATTCAGTTGTTTCTTTAATTGCTCAACAAACAGCAGGTGTTCGTTTTCGTGCGGGTAGGTTTTTGAAAACAGCAGCGCCGCAATCAACACTTGCCAACGATGTCTCCCTAGCTCGGGAATGTCGTCATGCCTGAGGTCGAGCAACTGCATGAGTTTTTGATTATCAGGACGTTGTTTTGCTTTCATAAAGCTGAGGATCGCAATGGCGATCTCGGGCTCTTTGATCAACGCTTGTTCAATGTCGTCTTGGTGTAACCAAGGGTGAGATAAAACCGCGCTTTCAAAAGCCTCACTCGCCATCAAGGTATGGCAGAGTGTGGATACGCGCTGGTCATATTCCTCAACTTGCTGCTTTTCTGATGACGTGGCGTTACATGCCCACAGGTAATCTTGATGCGCGCATAACGTGCCCGCTTTGACGAGTTCGGGGACGGAAATTTCTTCATCAATTGGGCCGCAAAGCTTCTCATATCTCGCCCATTCATGGCCTTGCGAATCGTAAGGCGGGGTGGCGGTGAGTGACACCAATGTGATGTTGGGGAAATGCTCGCAGACTTTTTCTAATGCTCGCCACCATTCGTTTCTTAAGTGGTGGGCTTCATCAAGGATAAGCACTTCAATGTTGTGCTGCTCAAGCAGTTGAATGAAGCTGTTTAGCTCATCGTCTTTCAATCCGTTGTCATTGTCTAGTCGCTCGGCTTCGTCGTTCTCTTCGCCAGTTAACGCATCCGCTCCCAGCGCGTCAGCAACTTTGGCGTGTAGCGCTTGATAGGTGATGGATGTAAGGGTTTTGGGATGGTGAATCGAACGACTCACCCAATCGAGGGACTGCGCATCATCAGTGGCGCAAAAATCTTTCAGCCTGTCTATCCACTGATCGCGAATGATGCGTGTTGGTGAAAGCACCAATGTCGGTTTTCTGAGGATGCGAAAGACTTCGAGACCGAGCGTCGTTTTTCCTGCACCGGGAGCGGCGACGATATGCAGACGTTTGTCACTGAGGTGTTCATGCACCGCGTTGAGTACGCGGTGTTGATAGGGACGCCACGGATAGCAAAACGTCATGGTATCAAATGGCATGTATCATCCTTTTTATCTGCATCCTGTCCTTCGCAAAGCGATGCTTTAACAAAAGCCTCGTTTTCGTGAGTACCACGTTTGATCTGTCGCATTCAGCCGAATGAGCTCAAAGCAGTGCGTGAAATGTTACCTGAATGCCGTTGATTTCTCAGCTCTCATCCTCTCAAAAGCAGCGTTCACTCTCTGGTAACTTGTACCGCCGCACAGTTAAGATCTGCCAGACAAAGAAAAGGCGACCGTGATATCGGCCGCCTTTGCGTGTTGGTAAAACATAAACCGTTGCGTTATCGCGCCGGTATTACATCTCCAGCTTGATATTTCTCACTCGGTAAATAACCCCCGCTTGGGAAGCATCCCATTCCGCGAGTGTGGCGAAGGGTTTGTTTACTTTGGTGATGTCTAACGCGCCCGTATTGAGTTCCGACACTGGCACAGAGACTTGATGCCATTGGCCTGTTGCTAGGTTGCCAATGGGGTAATCGTTACCCGAACCCGTAGGGGATTCCATCTTCACGACCACGTTTTCACTTTGCGTTTCACCGGGACTCGCAGGTGAACCATAGCTTTCGATATAGATATCGAAGGTCAGGTTGCCAGACGTGAAGTTAATCAAGTTCTGCGTTTTCCCCTGCACTAAGGCGACGCCTTTGAAAAACTCTGGGCTGGCAGCGTCATAAGTCACAGTGAATTCATGGGTGTCATCAGACGGGTCATTCCCCGTGAGAACAAGGTGATCTTCAATGTTTGCCCATGTATCTGTTCTGGCTTGCCATGTGACAAGGTTTGGCTCCCAGATCTCCCACACATCGACGGTGTCACCTAACAATGGCGGCAGTGTCGGCGCTTTAAGCGCATCGCAACTGATGGCATCGTCGGCAGGGTCCACACTGTGCGGCACATAGCGGATCTCACCGAGGTTAAATTCCACGGCTTCATCGGCGTAGATCAGGAATGACGTATTCAGAATAGAGAATGCCATGCCTTCGTCGGCGAAACACTGAAGCGGAATTTTGATTGTGGTCCACTGGGTTTCATCTTGCGCTGTTGGCGCAGGAAGCACTTTGTTGATTGCCACTTGTCCTAAACATGGCCATTCACAATGCGTCGCGAGCACCATGCTTTGTGGCGCTTGTGATTTCATGTCGATATCAAACTGCAAGGTCGCATCAGCGTTGAGGTAGCCTTGCTTATCGACAACCTGTTGCTGCGGTGTTTGCATATACACCTGTGCAGGTGCTTCGCCGGTGAATTTCACATTGATCGCATCTTGTTGATGCAGGTGATCAATCGGTGTTGTGGTGATCGAACCAATGCTGGTGGGTGTGCCGTTGGAGATAGTGACACCGACCCAACCGTTAGATGAACCGGCAATGCGCGGGACAAATTCATCGGACGCGGAACGACCGTAAATTTCGAGGTTAGTGGTTGCCATACCGTCGTCTGGTGCATCAAGGCCGCAGCCATATTCACGCGGGTCGAGCGGCAAGTTGTCGAGATCAGTCTTGAGCTTGCTGCTCTTTTTCTTGTTGTAGGACAGGCCATAACCGTAAGCAAACAAGGGCGCGTGTTCGCCTTCAATGTCTTGCTCCATGTCTGGTGTTTCATAGTCCATCAGGTTAGGGGCTTTACGGTTGATTGTCGTTGCGCACTTTGTGCCCGGCCAAGAGAACGAGAGACGACCGCGGAAATCTGATTTTCCTTCGCCAAACAACACATCTGTGATGCCGCCAGCTTCCGTGCCCGGCAGCCATGCCGCGATGAAGGCATCAGAATGATTGATCTCTTCGTTCACATACAATGGACGACCAGAATAGAACACAGAAACCACGTTGAAGCCTTTTTCTTTTAACGATTTGATCAAACGAAGATCAGCGCCATAAGACGATTTCAAGGTGGCGTATTCGAGTGTTTTGGTGGGGTTGATGTCACCAAACATTTCGGCATACGGGTCTTCACCCATGACAACCACGGCAATCGCGTGTTCAGGCGCGGCATTCGCGTCGGTATACACGTTTTCCTCACCCACTTGTTGTTGCATCGCCATTAGCATGGTCGTTGCACCGGGGAAGTCATCTTCAAGGGTGTTTTCTGTGCCTTGCCACGTGAGTGACCAGCCACCTGTTTGTTTCTGAATATTGTGTGCGGCGCTACCCACCACGAGATAAGGTTGGTCGCTAGACAGAGGAAGTACTTTGTCGTTGTTTTTCAGCAGTACCAAGGATTGGCTAACGGCATCTCGTGCTAATTCGCGATGAGCATCAGAGCCAAGAACGTCTTGTTTGCCCGCAAGGCGTCGTAGCGATGGCTGAGGTTTATCCCATAAATTCGCACGCATTTTGACGCGAAGAATACGGGTGACCGCATCGTCGATACGAGACATAGGGATGGTGCCATCGTTAACTTGTGCAATGACATTGTTGTAGAATGCTTGCCAGTCTTTGCGCGCGGTGACCATAAAGATGTCATTGCCTGCCAACACGGCTTGTGGGCAGTTGCCAGCAGTACAGCCATTGATCTCGCTGTGACCGTTCCAATCTGTGACCACTAAGCCATCAAAGCCCATTTTGTCTTTCAGTACGTCATTAACAATGTACTTACTGCCATGAAGCTTCTTGTTGTAGTTATCTGTGCCCATCACGTCGTAGTTGGCATCATCGTTCCACGAGTTGAATGAGGTCATGACGACTTGTGCGCCCGCATCGAGGCCAGAAAAGTAACCCGTTGCGTGAATATTTCGCAGGTATTCTTCGGTGTACTGATTCTTTCCGCGGTCAACGCCCAGGCTGGTGCCGCCATCGCCAAGCCAGTGCTTCACATTAGAAATGACATGGCTTTCGCTTTTCAGGCCACTTGCGCCACCTTGTAAGCCTTCCACCATTTTGCCAGCGTACTGATAGATGATTTCTGGATCTTCAGAGTAGCCTTCATACACACGTCCCCAGCGGTAGTCGCGCGGTGCGGCAACGGTCGGGGCGAATGTCCAATCAAGGCCAGTGGCGGCAACTTCAAGGGCCGTCGCACTGCCAATCTGTTTGATCAGTTTCGGGTTGTTTGCCGCGCCGAGGCCGATGTTATGCGGAAAGACCGTTGCACGGAACACATTGTTGTGACCATGAACAGCATCGGTCGCCCACATAAATGGAATGCGAAAACCGCGATCGGCATAGGCATCTTCGAGAGCGAGATAGTATTTGTCGGCCTCGTCTACCCAATCTTGTGCACTGGCGTATTTGTTGCCATTAGGCCAGGCGCCGCCACCATTGAGAATCGAGCCGATCTTATATTCTGCGGCTTCTTGCGGTGTCACGCTGCGAAGATCGGGCTGGATCATTTGTCCGACTTTTTCTTCTAGCGTCATTTGCGCAAGAATTTCCGAGACACGGCTTTCAATTTCCGGATCTTTGGGAATTGCACTGTTTATTTGTGGCCAGTCTGGGAAGTAAGGCACTTTTGATTCTAAAAAGCAGCCAGACAGAATTGCCAGCGAAGTCATTCCTGACACGATGATTTTTCCTTTGAGCATATTGCCCCTCCGAGGGTTCTCATTTGTCTTGCGACCGTGTACTCAATATTCAGCCAGATACGAAAGCGCTTTCTTATTGGCCTGAATATATCCCTCGAGTACGTCGTTTGTTCGGCTACGTATGCGTTTTACGGCCACACGCCAGAACTCTGGACAAAGAGTAGGGGCAAATTCATACATTAAATATAGTAAAAGTGCGAAACATCTTAGCGTATATGTTCCGCGCAACACTTTCTCAATAAAGGGAATATAGGTGTTAAATTAAACACCACAAGCACAAGGTAAATATGAACTCAAACCGTGATGGCGTTTTTCTTGTCGTAAACAAAAAGGACACAAGGGCAGGGTGATGACTGAGTGACGCAGGGAGAGACACCAATGAGAAACGGGTATGACGAGAGAGCAAAAATAAAGAAGCCCAGCCTAAACCGGAGCTTCTTTAGCACTTAAGGTGTTGGGTTGGCCTGCTTAGGGGGAGTAAGCAGATCGATATTCATCACGATGAGCTATTCAGTTAAATGCGCGAGCAAATGTGCCGCTGCATGTCACCGCGTAATCACCCACAAACGCAGGAATAAACACAGATTCACCTTTTTGCAGCGTTACGGGCTCGCCACTGGCGTGTGAAACGGTCAAAGGGGCGTCAATCGCGAACAAAATTTCTGCGCTGGTGGTCTGGAGTGTTTCGTTCTCGGTGTCTTGATAAACGCCGAAGTTAAAATCTGGCACTGGAATAGGGTAAAGCAGTGCTTTGCCGCTGATTTCTGGCGCAAGAAGAATGGTGTCTTTCGGCATTGGCACGCAGCGGGTACAAGAAATCAACTCGGCCACGTCCATATGTTTAGGGGTTAAACCTGCGCGTAATACATTGTCTGAGTTCGCCATGATCTCAAGCCCTGTGCCTTTGATGTATGCGTGTGGCGTACAAGCATGCAGGAACATGGCTTCACCCGGCGCTAAAGTCAGGGTGTTCAGAATCAACGGCGAGAACAAGCCAATGTCGCCTGGGTATTGTTCTGCCAAAGTCAGTAGTAACGCGAACAATTCATCTGATTGGGACTCTGAAGCAAATGCGAGCAACTTGGTCACCGCTGCGTCTTTTTGTTCTCCTTCCAACGAAAGCAGCGCTTCAAAGAATGCGCTTAAGCCTTGCTCATTTTGGTTAGCATCCAGTGCCGCAACCAATATAGAAAGCTCATCAATATTCAGTTTGTGGAAGAAGGCTAAGATCTCCGCATAATCACGAAAACCATTCATCGCCGTGTATGACGTTAGCGCATAAACCAGTTCAGGCTTGTGGTTGGGATCTTTGTAATTACGAATGCCAGCAGAAAGAGGAATACCGGCCGCTTCTTCTTTGGCAAAGCCCGCTTCTGCTTGTGCTTTGCTTGGGTGAACTTGCACTGAGAGTGCTTTTTCTGCGCACAGTACCTTGAACAAATAAGGCAGTTCGCCAAATGTGTCTGCAGTTTCAGCACCAATGACGGCTGACATGTCTTTGTTGATGAAATCAGAAAGCAGGGTTTCTTTTCCATCGACAGTGATCTTGGAGCAGCCGTTTGAATGCGCGCCCATCCAGATTTCGGCTTGCGGTTTGTTGCCTGGGTTTGCAATGCCAAAAAGGGTATTCAGCGAGGTGTAGCTGCCCCAAGCATAATCTTGAATTACGTTATTCAATGGATAAAAGTATGCAGTCATTTTTCTTCTTCGAGTCTTCATTCAACTGGCGGAAAGTTTACCAGAAGTGAAACGGGGATTGATGCGTCAGCGCAAAAAAATCGCTCCCTGAATAAGAGGGAGCGAGAGATTCTTTGATTATGCAGCAGTCACAGTCGTGCTGTCTTGTTGCGCTTTTGCTTGACGCATTTTCTTCAGTGAAACGGCAACCAGAGCAGTCACAATGGCACCTGCGGCCATACAGGCAAGGGCAAGTACGGGTTTGTTCATCGCACCGAGCAGAGCAACAACTGGGCCACCGTGAGCAACACTGTTGGTAATGCCGAAGGAGAATGCCATCACTGCAGCAACCATTGAGCCGACTACGTTCGCTGGGATAACAGACATTGGATCTTGCGCCGCGAATGGAATCGCACCTTCAGAGATACCCACCAGACCCATTGCGCCAGACGCTTTACCTGCTTCAATTTCAGAGTCTTCAAAGATGTTGAATTTGCGACCAATCACAGTGGCTAGCGCCATACCGAGCGGTGCAACAGGGATAGCACAGGCCATCGCACCCATAAATTGTGTTTGACCGCTGGCAATCATGCCAACAGAGAACAGGAAGGCCACTTTGTTGAATGGGCCACCCATATCAAAGCCTGCCATGCCACCAAGAACGATACCAAGTAGGATCACGTTGCCAGAACTCATGTTAGTCAGCATGGTGTTCAAGCCTTCCATTAGACCCGCAATAGGCGCGCCGATAACGAAGATGAACAAACTCGCAATGAACAAGCTACCTGCAATAGGGGCAATCATAATCGGTACGAGAGGTTGAACGAACTTGTGATAGTTGCGAGTGGCAATCCATTTGACGAAGTAACCCACCAACAAACCCGCAACGATTGCACCAATAAAGCCAGTACCTGCTTCTGCACCGTAGAATGAGCCGTTGTTCGCAATCCAGCCACCAATCAAGCCTGGCGCCAAACCAGGGCGGTCAGCAATGGCATACGCGATGTAACCGGACAAGATAGGGATCATCAAGGTGAAGGCAACCACACCGACATCAAGCACTTTGTTCCAAAGGCTGCCTGCGGGTATCGCCATGCCTGCTTCGGTCGGTTGTCCGCCGATAGCCAGTGCCAGAGCAATCAACAGACCCCCTGTCACCACGAACGGGATCATGTGAGACACGCCATTCATCAGGTAGCGGTACAAATCAGAACGGGCTTGAGAGGCTTTGCTCTCGCCGGAGTTCGCGCTGGTATCGTCAGCAGATGCGACATATTTTGGCGCTTCTAGTGCCTGGTTGATCAAGCCCTTGGCGTCTTTAATTGGGGCTTTTACACCCGTCTTGATCAGGCGTTTACCCGCAAATCGAGCCATGTCGACTTGCTTGTCACAGCTGACAATAATCGCTTCGGCACGGGCAATCTCTTCATCGGTAGGGCTGTTTTTTACGCCAATCGAACCGTTGGTTTCTACTTTCATTTCAAAGCCAAGTGCCGCCGCGCCTTTTTCCAGCGCTTCCGCCGCAAGGTAGGTGTGTGCTACGCCAGCAGGGCAGCCTGTCACACCAATTAACAGGCCTTTGTTCGCTTCTGGTGAGTCTTCTTGGGCTTTTTTCTCTAGCAGCAAGGCCAGTGCTTGTTGTGGGTTTTCTGTTTGCATGAACTGATCGATAAAACCGTCTTCAATCAGTTTCGAAGAGAGTTCTGCCAGCACTTCAATGTGGTGATTTGCGCCGCCATCAGGTGATGCAATCATGAAAAAGAGTGTGGATGGTTGACCGTCTTCTGCGCCGTATTCAATGCCTTGACGACTGATGCCGATGGCAACAGCTGGCTCGATAACAGCGGCACTTTTCGCGTGAGGGAGCGCAACGCCGTCTTCAAATCCTGTGTTACCCAACTCTTCACGTGCATAGATATCGGCAAGAAATTGCTGCTTGTCGTTGACTCTGCCTTGAGCATGAAGCAGTTCGATCATCTCGATAAACACTGCGTCTTTGGTTGTCGCACTCAGGTTCAGGCAAATCAGATTTTCATTGATTAGCTTAGTAATCATGAAGTCACCCCTAAATGAATTGGTCTTATGATGGCGTTAGCCGATGAGACTATTTTCTGATGAATCACTGTTTGTCAGATAGAGGAAAGAAAAGGCATTTACTGGATATTTGTAACATCGAATGCAAGCTGTGATCTTATTCTCATTAAGAGATGATGTGAATTATGTGAGTTATTTTTACATTAAATATTTAAATACAATAAGTTATTGATGATTTTCAATGTCCGCATTAGTCAGTAAATTCCTGTGATGAGTGATTTTGCTAGAAATAAGTAACGCTTGATCTAACGTGGTGACGCGTTTTTTGTTGAGCTGGTTCACGCTATTGAGTCGTGACTTAGGGAATGGTTAGCGGCACTGACAGTGAGGCAGCATAATCGCCGCGTTATTGGTGTGGGATCGAGGGGAAAAGATGAGCCAGGTTTTTCATCTGCTTTTGGAAAATTTGTTATCAGAGCGTGAGCACTTCAATCGAATTTGGTTTGCGAGTGATCAAGTCACGCCGCCGCCATTCAGCTATCAGGTGAATTTTCCACGTTTAGAGTTAGTGATCAGTGGGGAATACCCCAACCAACTTGAAAACCCAGACAAGACCATTGGGGAAATGAAACTGTTGGCGGGTGATGCGTTATTTGTGCCACCCAATAGTTGGAACAAGCCCAACTGGGACACGGATTGCTCTGTGTTGAGCTTACTGTTTGGTCAGCGACAACTCGGTTTTAGCCTGGTCAGTAAAGCTAAAAATCAGCCCGGCTTTTATGATGTGCAGAAATTCAGTATTCAAACCCGTACCGGACACGCCATCGATCATATCCTCAGTGCGTTAAATACACTGGCGACAGAGCCTGTTCGCAAGCCGATGGATGAACACTTGCTGCATGCTTTGTTGAGTTATTGTCAGTTAATGTTGGCCTCGCCCGTGGCGGGAACACGCAACCGCGTGGAAGATCTTTATCAAGGTATTTGTATCTACATTCAGGAAAACTTTCACCGTCAGGTCACCCGAGAATCCATTGCGCAGCGCTTTAACATGACGCCAAACCATCTATCACGTTTGTTTCGTCAACAAGGGCATATGCGTATGGCGGATTACATTACGTGGGTGAGGATTGACCGCGCTAAGTTTATGCTTAAGCGTTACGATTTTCGCTTGAACGAGGTGGCTACGCGTTGCGGCTTTCAGGATGTGAATTATTTCTATCGCGTCTTTAAATCGAAAACGGGCATGACGCCGTCAGAGTATCGCGGGGCGAATTAGTGATTCAATGGGCTAGCGAAACGGAACGTTAAGGGCGTTTAAGATCAAGAGTTCAAGAATATCAGCGCTGTTGTTTTCGGTCAGATACGCGCAGAAATCTGCCTCAAGAAGCTGCTGAGAAAAGCCAGAGAAGGCCACTATAGATTCACGTACGGGCGGTGTTGGCAGCATCAATCCAATCACACAAGAGACAGTCCCCCGTTGAGACGCCCAATTTAAGGGAGCATGCGTAGTCGCTATCAGCAAATGCGCGTGTTTCACCTCAGGGGTCATTACATGAGGTAAAGCAACGCCATTTCCCATGCTCGTCGAAGAAACACTTTCCCGCTTATACAAGGCATCAAACAAGGTTTCTTGATTGCAGTTTTCATGCTTGGCGACCATCAAAGCAAACTGTGCCAGTAGGCCATGTTTGTCGAGTTCAGTGTCTCGTAGCCGATGGGTGACAAAATCAAAGGGCAGTGACTGATGATCGGTTGGTGTGATTGGCGCGGATGACTTTCCGCCGGATATCAGCGTGGCATGTTCGTCAATAAAATCGGTCAATACCATGGAAGCAAGTTCGGCATCGTTACCTTCAATTTGTAGCTGGCACAAATCACTGGGTAATGCACTTAGGCTGAGGATGTGCATTGGCTGTTCGGCATTGGCGGATTTACGTTGCGACAAATTGACAAAAATAGTGACTGATCGAAAATGCCCCGCCAAGGTTCTCAAGCGGTTCAGCCTCCATGCTGGCAGCCCTTCTTCACCAATAAAGAAGGTGATCCGTCGGGTGATCATAAACGTTTGCAGCGCTCCAACACAGAGATTGGGTCAGTCAGCACTTCTTCAATCGTCACACAGTGGATTTTGCTTCCTGAAAATCGGGCGCGATCTTCAATCTCGATGTCTGATGCGATCAGCACGACATCGGCGCGGGCAATATCTTGAATACTGAGTGGGTTCTCAATGCCCATGGCGCCTTGAGTCTCCACATTGATATGAATACTCGATTGCAGCGCGGCTTTTTTTAGCTCAGCGGCGGCCATGTAAGTGTGGGCAATGCCTGTCGGGCAGGCGGTGACAGCGACTATCTTCATTATGATTATTTCGGCGTTTTTTGAGTGAAAAGTGAATAAAGCAAAAGGACGCGAATTGTCGTCGAAGAAATCCTTTCCGTCAGTGACTTAGCCCACGTTGTTATAACGATCTTCCTGGTTGATAGGCAATTCGGACGATTTGCCGAATGGACAATGCCGACAACCATTGCCACAGCAGGTTCCGCGCTTTAAGTGGTACCAAGCGGAAAACACCATAAAGCCGTTTTCCATCGTGTAGTCGAGTTCTTCGATGAGATGAGGGCTATTTGCGTAAGGTTTGGCTAGTCGAATGAGTTCGTTAGTGCTGTAGGTTTGATAGACCTCACCGAGCTGGGTGTTTATTTTCTTCGCCAGACAAGCAGCGCAAAGGCAAGACAGATTAGCGGTATCGCTAACCGGAACGATGTTGGGGTATTGCATACACCAGCAGCTGCCGGAGTTAGCAGTGCAAGAAAGTGCGTCTCCGCACTCAGGACAATGGCTCATGACGACTATGCAGTTTGGAAAAGAGAGCCATTGTAACGCAATAAGCCGTAATCATCTTGTCCCATCGCGGTATTCGTTGTTTCATATTTGGGCTCAATTTTGATGGGGTCCGTAGACCCAATTTAACCTTCCATTAACAAAATATGTCGAATGAATCAATATTGAGACAACGTTATTTTTCGATTCAGGATATATATATTGCCTGTTATGAAAGGTCCTGACATTAGTCTCTATATTTGGTTAATTTTTAAGCTGATCTCGCCTCTTTGTTATGTAGTGAATGGAATATCACTCCATAGTGACTAATTATTCAAAGGTCGGCTCGTTAGCAAACGCTTATTGCCATTAGTAAGACAAAAGAAAGGGGTTTCATGACTGGAATTTATACATAGTCATGGAGGCAATATGGTAAATGCAAAAACAAATGGTGATGGCAAAATGAGCCTGACTGCCAAGGTTGTTATCGGCTTGGTCGCCGGTATTATTCTTGGTTTAGCAATCAATATTTTTGGGTTGAATCCTGCTGGTGGATTCGTCGATACCTATATCACAAACGGTTTGTTCCACGTTGTGGGCAAAATGTTTGTGAACGCGTTAAAAATGATGGTTGTTCCGCTCGTACTCTTCTCTTTGATTTGTGGTGTGTGCGGGATTGGTGACATCAAAATGCTTGGCCGTGTGGGGAGTAAGTCCTTCGGTCTTTACCTGCTAACAACTGCCATCGCCATTGCACTTGCGATTGGTGTGTCAGCACTAAGTGGTATCGGCTCTGGCATGAACATGGTTGCCGACGTTGCCTTTACGGGTAAAGATGCGCCACCGCTTTCACAAGTCCTGATCGATATCATTCCAAATAACCCAATCAGTGCGTTGTCAGAAGGTGAAATGCTTCAAATCATCTTCTTCGCCATCTTGATGGGTGTGTGTATTTTGATGGTCGGTAAGCCGGCTAAAAAAGTCGTCGAACTGGTCGAAGTTTTGAACGAAGTGATGATGAAGATGGTTACCGTCATCATGGAAATCGCGCCTTACGCAGTTTTCTGTTTGATCGCAAAAGCCATGGCAAGCCTAGGTTTGGCACTCTTCGCTGAATTGATTGGTTATGTTGTTGTGCTGATCGGCGTACTGATGATTCACCTCTTTGTTGTTCTGCCGACTTTCCTCAAAATATTCACTGGTCTGAATATCGTAACCTTCATGAAGAAAGTGCGCAGCATGCAAGTGTTCGCATTCAGTACCGCGAGTTCTAACGCCACGATTCCTGTCACACTGCGTACAGTGACTCAGCGTTTAGGTGTGAAGAACTCTGTAGGGTCATTTACCGTTCCTTTCGGCGCCACCATTAATATGGATGGCACGGCGATCATGCAAGGTGTGGCGACCGTGTTCATTGCGAACATTTATGGCGTTGACCTTGGTATTGCAGGTTACCTCACTGTGATCGTGATGGCTGTATTGGCCTCTATCGGTACGGCGGGTGTGCCGGGCGTTGGCTTGATTATGCTTTCGATGGTATTCGCTCAGGTAGGTCTACCACTGGAAGGTATCGGCCTGATCCTTGGTGTTGACCGTCTGCTCGATATGGTTCGTACTGCGGTGAACGTCACCGGTGATGCAACCGTGAGTTGTATTGTCGCGAAAAGTGAAGGCAAGCTTGACGAATCAGTCTTCAACGATCCAAATGCAGGCGCTGTTTTCGACGTTGAAATTGATCATGACGCTGAGAAAGAGCTAGCATCTGCTGCTAAAGACTAACGTCAACACGTTTTAATCAAAGAGCGCCCATAGGCGCTCTTTTTTTGTGCTTAATGGGCGGAGAATTTGAATTAAATCGTCTCTCACTTTCCTTGTATCGCTCCCCATTTGGGCACTGCCCAACCTAACCAAATCGCCAACAAGGCAGCACTGAGAGTGTATGAGGCCAATATTTCTATGCTGGAGTTAGATATCTGACCCACCCCTAAAATGATTGCAGCCAACGCTGACATACCCGCAAGCGTCACGAGAAAGCCTTTTATACCCATCGGCGCAGTGAGACGCTCTTGTTGGTGTCTGGCAAGACAAAGTACTGCTGAAAACGTGAATGAAAAAGCAGCGCAATAAAGAAACGTTGGCTGAATTTGGGTTAAAGCAAAAGGAATGATGATTGCGCCTAACCCAAACCAAAGTCGAACTGAGAGTAAACGACGTGCAAGATGCTGCGCGACAAGTACCACCAATACGCCAATAACCGCCCCTGCGATAACGTCGGTGACATAGTGCACACCAAGATAAACACGGCTTAAGGCAACGAGAACGGCGGGTACGAGCCAAATCACGCGTGTTGTTTTTCGTGCTCGATTAATCCATGTGGACACCAAACCCCATACAGCAAAGGCAGTTGCGGTATGCCCACTAGGAAAAGCGAAACCGGATGCAGCGCCTAATTGTAATTCAGGGATGACATAAAACGGACGTGGGACGCCAAAGAACAGTTTGCCGAATGACACCACGACGGTGACCAGTATTGTCACCAGTAACACTTCGGCGACACGCTTTAATCCGCCTGTTGCCATCGCGATGGGGATCAACACAAAGAACAAGACGCCACTGCCAAGTGCGGAAGCGTAATCGAGCAGCGTGGCCATTGTCTTGGCAATTGGCTTGGGTAGCGCGTGAATGGCATTTTGAAAACGTTGGTTGATGCCTGCATTCCACACATCAAAAGGTGAGGCGAGGGCGCTAAAATCATCGAACTCTTGAATAGGGCTGGGCGTGGCTCTTTTCAGTAAAGCAGGGAACATTTCGACTTGTTCCGGGAAGCGAGCATTGTCTAGCATCTCTTGGTTGGGTTTCATCAAGAAGACCGAGCGAACTTCGCGGGCGAAGTGTTCAGCCTGCCAAGCTGCCACTGCGGCTTTTTCTGCTTCAGCTGTTGTTTTGAGTACAGGAATGGGGGAGGTCGCACGGCAATCAAACAATACGGCTTTACCCATTCTGGCGATTTCGCCAACGGCTTCGACGTCTATTCCCGTTTCTTCTAGGGTTTCCCGAATGGCGGCATCAGCGGGATTGTCGCTGTCCACATAGCCACCTGGAATAGCAATGCGATTATTCAGAATATCTCGGGTGACCAACACGCGTCCTTGGTCGTCAGAGACAAGGCAAGCCGCCCCTTTTATCGTTTTATCCGTTTCTTGGGCAAACGAGGTGGAAAGCGTCAAAAGTGACAGTAAAGCGACAAGAAGGTAATGGTGCATCTGAATGCTCTTAAAGGGTTTCCGAGACGGCTATTGTAGCGGAGTCATGATATCGATGCCTGAACAGATTTTCATTCTGATCAATGCGTTAATTTTTTATTTTTAAGATGTTGGTTTTTGACACATATAGAGAGAAGTGACGTGGTTTTGCTGGCTTTTTGAGCGGTTGAGTTATTTGTAGTAGAAAAGGGGTTTACACACCCTGTGTTGGCCGTTAATATTCGCGGCAACAACGGAGAGATGGCTGAGTGGTTTAAAGCACCGGTCTTGAAAACCGGCGAGGGTTTATAGCCCTCCTAGGGTTCAAATCCCTATTTCTCCGCCAAATTAAAAGATTAAACCGCTGTTTTTACAGCGGTTTTTTTGTATCTGTACTATCGAAAATCACCTTGCACAGAAAGGTGGCACAGATGTACTTATTAAGACTTCCAAACAGCGTGTACTATACTCGTATCGCTACTCCACTTTCACTCCGTGAAAGTGGTTATCCTAACGAACTAAAATTCTCCCTACTGACTCGTGAGCGTAAAACCGCTTATCGTCGAAATGTTGAGCAAGTTCAATTACTTCATGCCTTGTTTGAGAAAGCCATTGCGCTCTCTTTAACGATTGTCGAGTTTAAAACTGAACTGGCTGAGTCGATTAACACCCTACGAGCCGCTTATAGCGCACAACCTGAAACTCAAACCAAAGCCCCTAAGCTTGTGGTAGATCCTTCACCAAAAATAAAAATCTCTGCACCCTTACCTGTTATTACGTCAAGTACACTCTCTGAATTTATCCAATCTAAGAAATTAGAAGGTGTAACACAACTCACCCTTACTCAGTTAGAGCAACGGTGTAATGATTTTTTAGGCTATCTAAAAGAATTAAATGCAGATAAGCCCACCAATAGCATAGCAATGCACTATCGAGACCGATTACTCAAACGAAAATTAAGCAGCAAAACATTAAAAGACTACATTGCGGCAAATAGACAGTTTTTTAATTGGTGTTTGGCTCATGAGCTTATTACAGCTAATCCATTTGCTGTCGTCAAAACATCCTCTAAAAATGCAAAGAGTGCTCAAGAGCAGCGACAACGTTGGAAAAATGAGGATTTACAGAAGCTATTCTCAAACGACGCTTATCGCAAACAAAACACAGACTTTAAGTGGATAACCTTATTGATGCTTTATCAAGGTTGCAGGCCGTCAGAAGCTTGTCAGCTTCAAGTTCGGGATATCAAACAAGGCGAACTGCCTTGCATTCAGTTCTCGGACTCTGGTGACGCTCAGAAGCTGAAAAACCAATTATCTAATCGAACCGTACCCATTCATCAAACATTGTTAGAGATGGGCTTTTTAGCCTTTGTGAAAGCTCGCCAGCGAGCAAAAGAAACACAGCTATTTAATGTAAAGCCTCGCGGTGCAGATAATGATTGGTCAAAGGATTATAGAAAGACCTTCGGCAATATTCTTAATGACGTGGGATTTAAAGCAGGACAACGCGCAACCGCCTATTCATTCCGTCATACCTTTATTGATGAGTTAAAACGTGCGAATGTCGAAGAGCATGTGGTTTCTGAAATTGTAGGCCATAAGCATCAAAACATGACTTATGGAAGATATGGTAAACGACTGAAGCCAGAGCAGCTTGTAGAGGCCGTAAATCTATTTCGTTTAGACGACATGATATCACCTGAGTGCATAGATGGCATTGAGGACAACCTCAAAATAGGCGTTCACTGAAAGTGTGACGACAATGCAACCCGCTGCGCTATCGTCACACTTTTGCTACGCAAAAGATGCACGATATCTGCGGGCAAGAGGAAGCCTCTTGACTCCTAGCCCACCAAGTGTCGGCAGATCGCATTATTTGACTTATTTTTTCTTATAACACATTTTCAATCACTGGTTAGAAGCGTGGTAATTTGGCTAGATAACGTGCAGTGCCCCCATTTTTAGTTAGACAAATTGAGGGATTTTACTTTCTCTACATCAGCAACAATGGGATGAAAATCTATCGCTTCTTACTCAAAGACCAAACAATAATAGCTGTTTTTGAATAAAGCGATCCTTGATTTCCATTAGCGGATAATCGTCTTTGGCAAATAAATAGTTCAGAGCGATACCGTCAATCTCAGCAATGATCGAATGACTATCAACTTGAGGTTCCGACGCTGGGATTTTCACCAAAATCTCGACAAACGAATCCATCATTAGCTGATAACGATCTTCAAACAGATCTTTCAATAGATCTCTTGTCGCTGGCTGACATAAAATTTGAAAATCTAACCGATAATACAACTTATGCTCTGGAGAGGCCATTGAGGTGAAAATCGCGTCAAGGTAGTTGACCAATTTTTCTTTAGGGCTTAATACCTCACTGTTAGCAAGACTCCCGTCACTCACTTCATTAACGATCTCTGCCATACGCATAAATACTTCTTTGAGTAGGCCCTCTTTATTTTTAAAGTGGTGGAAAACCAAACCTTTTGAAACCTCAGAATGCTCACAAATCGTAGACACTGAAGTTTTTTCATATCCAATAGTGCCAAATAATTCGATTGCAGACTCAATGATTTGTTTTTTCTTATCCATATATCTTACCCATAGAAGTGTATGACCTTCTTAAAACTGACTGAACGGTCAGCTATGTGATGTGCACTATATCGGGGACGTCATTTAAATTCAACCCTCATTTAAATAGTACTGTTCTCGAACGGATTGCTCTCTTGGTCGTTAGAGTAATCTCACCGAAAAAATTTGACATATCTTTCAAAGCTCAATAGTATTCACCCATCAAGCTGACCGACCAGTCAGTCAATTTAAAAAAATACGTAATCCATTATCCTAAAAGAGACTAGGAATAATACCAATATCACTAATTATATGATCTATTTATCACGTAGGAAAATCACCTAAGAGTAAGACAAACATTCTTATAAGTAGTTATTCTACAATAATTTTTAACGCAACTATTACGTTATTTATCCAGTAATAATGATCAGATAATTGATGTAATTGGTATAAGGCAAAAATCACTTTACGAAATAAAAGAGGAGAATAAAAAATGAAAACACCTTACGAAATTCAGTATGAAACATTCACAATAGCAGGCGGGCTTTATAATGAAGGGCACGCTAAATTATACGCAAAGTTTGCAGACGACCTTATTGCTGATGGTAGTTACTCCATCGTTTACGAAGGTGTTGCACACGCATGTTATACCCCAATTACCATTGATACAGCACCGCACTTGAAGTGTTACGTGGTTGCGCCTTTAGCTGTACTTCCAGAATATCAGCGCCAAGGCTACGCCACTCGTCTGATGGAAAAAGCGGAACAAGAGCTTAAGCCAGACGTGGTATTTATCATGGGCGAGGTTCACCACTATGCTCGACGTTACAATACACCACATAAAGTTGGTTTGCCTGTTGAGACATTAGCACCATTAGAGAATTGGTTTGCACTAGAGTTAACTAATGGTGCACTTGACGGCGTTGGTGAGTCAACGTCAAGTATGACAGGTCCTTATACTGCCCCTCATATCTGGGCGCACCCTAGCGAACAAGCTTAAGCTGTAGTAGCCTACAAAAATTAATCACTCACTTAGATCTTTTTCCATACTTCTGGTAATTTATAGTACGCTAAATTAGCAAAGCCACTGATACACTTCTATCCAAAGTGAGTTTAAACAGGTCATGGCGAAACGTTAGTTTGTTAGCAATATTTGTTCCGAACAAACATTACTAACAAACTAACTTACTGAACATTGACCGATGCATCCTCAAACATATAATGCAAACAATCCGCATTTCCCTTAATTTACCCATAAAACCGCAAACATCAGATAAATAATCGGATTTCCTTGACGGTTAACTGTTTTATCGCTATTAATATGTACTAGACATACGGTTAAATTGATTTTTGATAAAAACAGATAACTCATTGTAATTACAGCACTTTTGATTGATAGGTGTAGCATTCAAATCCCTATTTCTCCGCCAAATTCTAGAAGTTGGGTTGTAAAACCGGATTTCATACAGAATTGGAGCGGTAGTTCAGTTGGTTAGAATACCGGCCTGTCACGCCGGGGGTCGCGGGTTCGAGTCCCGTCCGCTCCGCCAACACAACGAAGCCTCGTCAGCAATGACGGGGCTTTTTTGTATGTGTTCAATTTGGGTTTGGGACTCTCACTAGCCTTCGGCTTGAGTCCCGCTGGTGCGCCAGCCCGGCCGCTCCGCCAACACAACGAAGCCTCAGCAGAAATGCTGGGGCTTTTTTGTATGTACTGAACTTGGGTTTGGGACTCTCACTAGCCTACGGCTTGAGTCCCGCTGGTGCGCCAGCCCGGCCGTTCCGCCAACACAACGAAGCCTCAGCAGAAATGCTGGGGCTTTTTTGTATCTGAAATTTAAGTTAAGTAAATGGACTCTTGAGCCTTCGGCTTGAGTCCCGCTGGAAGGTTTGCCAGTGTGCTAAGAGCGGTTTAGGTCGATCACTCTAAACGGTTTATGCCCCAAATCTTGTTAGTCTAATTTTATATCTCAATTCATCAATCAGTTATTTGACCAACATTTTCTAATCAATGTAATGTGTCAGTAGAGTCTACGGAACATTATGATTTATTGGGGAAAACCAGTGTTAACTGATATTGTGCTAGAAAATGTAGCGAGCTACAGGTCAAAAAGTGAGCTGAAGACTGACAAAAAAGTCAATTTAATTTATGGACTGAACGGGTCAGGAAAAAGTACTTTTTCAAACTATTTTTATAATCCCGAAAGTACAAAATATCAGCAGTGCTCTCACCGTGGATCTGGTGATACGGTTCTCGTTTACAACCAAAAATTCATCCAAGATAACTTCTATGCAAAAGATACTCTTAACGGTATTTTTAGCCTATCTAAGGAAAATAAAGAAGCGAAAGAGAAGGTAGAGGCAATTACTCTTGAGTTGGAGAAAATTGCTAAAGATAAGCAGCAGATCCAAAAAGAAATTGGTGAACAATGTTCTAAGATTAATGACGCAAAGGAGAAGGCGCAGAAGAAAATTTGGGAAATTAAAACCAACTATGCAGGTGGGGATCGAGTACTTGAATTTTGTCTGAAAGGCAAAATGGGCGGTAAAGAGCCACTTTTCAACCATCTTTGCTCTATACCCCTACCCGCATCTAAACCATCTAAGACAATTGCAGATCTCAAAGAAGAAGCAAATGCTATAGATGGTGATACTGCAATTAAACACTCTGTTCTTAGTAAGCTAGGCATGTTTGATTTATCTGCTGATGACTTAGCTTCGTTAAATGAAATCATTGTAGGTAGCGAAGACAGTCCAGTTGCAAAACTTATCGGGAAGCTTAAAAACTCTGACTGGGTAAGTGAAGGTCTTAAATATCTCGATCAAATCGAGGGTTCTCAGTGTCCTTTCTGTCAATCAGAGACGATTACAGAACATCTAGCCGAACAAATTCGTGGCTATTTTGACGAGTCATACCAAAACAGCGTGAATGAAGTTAAAGCAATTCAGGCTCGTTACAGCACAATAGTTGAGAGTATTCCAAGCCTAGACGATTATAAAGTAACTCAATTCTCTACAGACTATATAGCTCAATTAAATGAACATTACGCTAAACTATCTAGAGATGCAGAAGCTAATCTTAAGCTAATCAAGAAAAAAGTTTCAAATCCTAGTCTACAAGTCATTTTGACCGATGTTTCTGAATCTGTTGAAGCATTTAACCTTGTTGTTGACTCGATTAATAAACTTATAAGTGAACATAATGCTAAGTTCGATAACTCCGCAAATGAATTAACCAAAATTAGGGCTGATTTTTGGCGAATATTACGATACGAATATGACCAAACAATCAGCAATTTCAATGATGTTCAAAAAGATGCTAACAAGGTCATCGCTGAAAAAACTAAAGAGGAAGCTGAAAAAGTAGCTCTAGAAGAAGCAAAGGACGTTGAAAGGGCTGAGCATCAAAAATCAACTGTAAATATTGATGATGCGATAGTCAGTATTAACCAAGGTTTAACGGATATTGGCATAACAGGCTTCTACATAGAGAAGTATGAAGGTGACTTGTATCGCTTAGTTCGTACTGACTCTAACTCGAAAATCTTTTCATCACTAAGTGAAGGTGAAAAGATGATTATCAGCTTCTTGTATTTTAGAGAGTTATTCAAAGGGAAGCGGAACGCGACAGAAGGACAAGTGAAAAAAGTCGCTATTATTGACGATCCAGTATCAAGCTTGTCACACATCTTTGTCTATAACATAGGTCAATTAATCAAGAGTGATTTTTTTAATTCAGAAGACATTGAGCAAGTATTTGTCTTAACTCATAGCTTATACTTTTTCTATGAACTTGCTGATGCGAATCACAATAGAAGGAAAGAAAATCAAAATTTATACCGTCTATCGAAGAACGCAAACGGTAGTTCAATTAACTCAATGAAATATGAAGAAGTGCAAAATGACTACCAATCATATTGGTCGGTAATTAATGATGATAAACAACCACCTGCTTTAATTGCTAACTGTATGAGAAATATTATTGAATATTTCTTTAACTTCGTGCAGAAAGCCGATCTAAGTAATGTGGTTCAAAAACCTGAATTGAAGAATCCAAGATTTCAGTCATTTGTACGTTACATCAATCGCGAATCGCATTCATTAGGTCAGAATATCTTCGATTTTAAGGAGTTTGATTACCACGATTTTAAAGAGGGCTTTAGACTGGTTTTTGAACAGACAGGCTATCCTGAACACTATGAAAAAATGTCCAGAATTAGGACCTAACGCTAGCAAAGGCCACGTACAGGTGGTGTTTCCGTAAAAAGTGGGCGAACTTGGGTACTTCAGCTAGTGCTTAAGTTGCCACACTAACCAACACGTATATTTCCTACATTGAGCCAGCCGAACATCGCTGGCTCAAAATGCCCCTTCTTGAGCAACAAAGTCATCTACTTCGCTTTCCCTAACTGAACTTATCCGAGCCAAACGGTTTAGAGTATCTGTCCTAAATCGTTTCTGTCCAAAAATGAGTTATGCAATGAACTTGGTTGTATCTGAAATTCGGGTAAACAAGATTATCATGCGTTTTTCCCCAGCACAGTGACACCAATTCCTGCCAGTAATAGCACACAGCCAAGTAACTGCTGGGGAGTGGGGATGACTTTCTGAAAAAATAGCGTCAGAACAATGCCGAACAAAGTAGAAAAACCCGCCGCCATCAGCACCAGTGAAACATACGGGAATTTTTGTGCGCCGCTGCCGTAATAAACGGAAAAGCCGACACTGCCGATATACATAAATGGGATGGCGAGAAGACAAATCTTCGCTGCCGACATCAAAACGTTTGATGCATCAAGGTAGCGGACACTGATCATGTTAACCAGCTGGATACAAAGCGTTGCTACTGCGAGCGTGCCGCTAAGTTTAAGAATGTGCATGAAGTATTGCCTGTGCTTGTGTAAACGCAGACAGAAACGGTCTCCTGATGCACTGTCTGAAAGGTCAAGGTAAGTCATGTTACCTAAGAGGCGGCGATTCTATATGAATGGTTGATTTTTAGCCACATGAATCACACGAGAAAGTGCGGATAAGCGATGTAATCGATATCAAACAGAGGGTTTTAAAAAAGCACAAAGTCAGTGTCACTTTGTGCTTATTTGGTTTGAGTCTTGCTAAACGTCTAAAGACTCGGGCTCTTAAACACTAGCATCTTGTCTCGGGTCATTTCATGCATGGAGTATTGAATGCCACCTAAGCCGACACCCGATGAATCTCGGCCGCCGAAGGGCATCCAATCAACACGAAACGCCGTGTGGTCGTTGACCATGACAGCCGTCGCATTGAGCCTTTGCGTAATGTGAAGAGCATTCTCTAAATTGTTGGTGAACACGGCGGCTTGGAATGCAAAGGGCAGGGCGTTAGCGCGTCTTATCGCGTCTTCTTTCTCGCCGTAGGAATAGACGCAAATCACAGGGCCGAAGATTTCCATTTGAGAAACGCGCACGTTTTCAGGCGGGTTGAGCAGCACGGTTGGTGCATAGCAGGTGTCTGAGATGCGTTTGCCCCCGCTCAGAAGTTCCGCGCCCGCTTCAATCGCCTCCTGAACCCAATCGTCAACGCGATCGACTTCTCGAGGAAGGATCAACGGGCCAATTTCGGTATTGGGATTGAGTGGGTCGCCAACTTGCATGTTCTCGCCAGCTTCTGCAATCCTCACCGCCAGTTCACGACAAAATGATTGATGCGCGTAAACACGTTGGACGGAAACACACACTTGCCCAGCGTGATAAAACCCACCTTTAGCAAGGCTAGGAACCACTTCTTCTATATTGGCGCTGGTATCAACAATCACGGGAGCTGCACCGCCATGCTCAAGCGCACAGCGCGTGCCGGGAGCCAATTGCGATCGCAGCGCCCAGCCGACCTTCGATGAGCCAATGAAAGACAAAAAGTTGATGCGCGGATCAGTCACCAGCTGACTGGCCGCTTCGTTCTCACACACAATGGCCTGACACCAACCTTTGGGTAATCCCGCTTCGTGCAGTATCTCTACTAAACGAAGACAAGAAAGGGGCGTGGTGAGTGCCGGCTTGATAATGACCGGACAGCCCACCGCCAGTGCGGGGATCACCTGATGCACAATTAAATTGAGCGGATGATTAAAGGCACTGATAGAAGACACGACGCCGATCGGTTCGCGAATCGTAAAGGCGAGTCGATTCACCGATGCAGCCGTTTGGCCCATCGGGATTTGCTCGCCTTTAATCTGGGGAATATGTTCAACGGCCAGTTTCACGCCGTTGATAGCCCGTAACACTTCAACTTTTGAATCGGTGTAGGGTTTTCCACCTTCCTCTGCGGCAAGGCGAGTCAGCGCCTCCACCTGTGACGACATAATCTCGACCACACGCTCGAGGATCTCGATACGTTGATGAGGAGCAAGCCACGCTTGCCTGTCTTCAAACAGGCTATGTGCGGTGGCAATGGCGGTTTCAACGTCATTGGCGCTTTGTAGAGGAATGGAACGGATCAGCCCACCATCAAATGGGCGATAAACATTGAGTTCTGCCATGGAAATCCCGTCTCCGTATTTAACTGATCGAGCGACTTTCTTTGATCAACACATTCAATATCGAGTGGTTGAGCGAATAGTCGACCGGAAGATCAATCACATGAACGCCTTTCGAATTTAATGCCGTTTTGAGTATGGACTGAAACTCATCATGGCTATCTGGACGATGACCAATGGCACCAAAACTGTTGGCATATTTGACGAAATCAGGGTTACCAAAATCTAGCCCGTAGTTGTCAAAGTTCATGCCTTCTTGTTTCCATTTGATCATGCCGTAGGCGCTGTCATTCAAGATGATAACGACCATGTCCAACCCCATACGCACGGCGGTTTCGATCTCTTGCGAGTTCATCATGAAGCCGCCATCCCCGTTTACGGAGACCACTTTCTTGTCAGGATTAAGCTGTTTTGCCACCATCGCCGAAGGTAAGCCAGCCCCCATGGTTGCCAGTGCATTATCGAGCAGCAAAGTGTTATTGGAATGGCACAGATAGTTGCGCGCAAACCAGATTTTATAGACGCCGTTATCCAGCGTAACAATGTCTTCATCATCTAACTGATCACGGATAACTTTGACCAGTCTCTGCGGCAACATCGGGAAGCGGCGGTCTTCAAAGTACTTGGTAGTGCGTTCATCCACGTTTTGTTTTACGCGCCCGAAGAAGCTCATGTCTTGTTCGAGTTTGCCGACTTTCTCTGTCAGTCGATTCACAGAGGAACAGATGTCACCCACCACGTTGACTTGCGGGAAGTAGACTTCATCGGTACGTGCCGCAAAGAAATTCACATGAATGACTTTGGTGCCGCCTTTCTCCATAAAGAAAGGGGGTTTCTCAATCACGTCATGGCCAACGTTGATGATGAGGTCGGCTTTTTCGATGGCGCAGTGAAGAAAGTCATGGCTAGAAAGTGCGGCTGTGCCAATGAAGCGCTCATGACGCTCGTCGACAACACCTTTACCCATTTGGGTGTTGAAGAAGTAAATACCTGTGTCGTCGATGAATTTTTTCAGTGCCAAGCTAGAACGTTTGCGATTCGCACCTGCGCCGATCAGTAGCAAAGGCATTTTGGCTTTTTTGACCATTTCAGCGGCTTGATCAACACACTGATGATTCGCATCTGGGCGACGGTGATTGACCACATCAAAGATGGAAGCCCCCGAATCTTCATCGGCGATATCTTCTGGCAATTCTAGATAGCCTGCACCAGGGCGTTCTTCTGAACAAAGGCGAAAAGCCTCACGCACCATGGCAGGCACGTTGTTTCCATCGACAATCTGTTCGGAATATTTGGTGATGGGTTTCATGAGATTGACGACATCGACAATCTGAAAACGGCCTTGCTTACTTTTCCTGATGGGTTTCTGCCCACCAAGCATCACCATTGGCATCGCGCCCAATTGCGCATACGCAGCCGACGTTACGAAGTTGGTTGCACCAGGGCCGAGGGTAGAAAGACAGACGCCGGGTTTACCGGTTAAACGGCCATAGGTGGCAGCCATAAAGCCAGCAGCTTGCTCGTGCCGAGTTAGGACAAGTTTGATGTCGGAGGCTTTGAGTGAATTGAGGAAATCGAGGTTTTCTTCGCCGGGAATACCGTAGATATATTCCACACCTTCGTTTTCTAGCGCTTTAACAAACAGATCAGATGTTTTCATAAAAGGGTTCTCGTATCTCGTCTCGTTAGCATTGGAGCCAAGCACGCGTAACAAGGATGTCGGCAGATCCAAGAACAGCACTGCAAATAGCAGAAGCGAGAACCGTCGTCCCTCAGCAAATCAAATTGATTTACCTATCAATAGCGCAAGGCTTTTTTATCAGTGTAGTCACATAGTTGAGAAACTGATCAAGAAGCGGAGGGTAATGATTCGCACGAAGCGGTATTTGAGTGGCTAAATCACGAAGAACACCGCTAGATCACTGTGAAATAGATTGTTTTGTTCAAAAAAGCCGCACTTGAACGAGTTGGAGAAGAAAAGGGCTTTACAGAATTTCGTTTCGCCCTTAATATTCGCCCCGCTCACGGAGAGATGGCTGAGTGGTTTAAAGCACCGGTCTTGAAAACCGGCGAGGGTTTATAGCCCTCCTAGGGTTCAAATCCCTATTTCTCCGCCAAATTAGATTAAGCCCGCTCAGTGAGCGGGCTTTTTCGTATCTTAAACTCAGGTAAGTCGAAGTAGTCACATTCCATCATGCAGGTAACAGGCTACTTCACGTAGTGCTGCATACTCATGGTTGAAGTGTCAATTGCTTCCATGAAACCAGCAGCAGCTGGTGCACTCATGAAACTGTTCATGGATGCTTGTGCATCTTCTTCCGACTCCCAATGCACCACGACCAACCAATCGCCATTTTTTCCTTTTGCAGATTCGCGAGAAATAAAGCCCGGTTGCTTAGTCACGTGCTGCATTTCTACAGCTTTGTCGAGAGGAGCAAATATTTCGTAACTCACGTTGTCTTTCAGTTGGAACGTCGCGATTTCAATGACCGTTGCTGATGCAAAAGTGGGTGCCAATACCATGGTTGAAAACGCAAGCGCACGAATAAAGTTGTTTATCTGTACCATTATATTTTCCTTGTCATTTTTTGTTGTTCTGTTTTGGCAGTCTTCACCTGCCTGCTAATTGATAAATCTATTAAAAAACAATACGAAGATAAATAGGCTATATATTGATCAATTATCAACAGGATGTGGATAGTATGGATAAGCTAGAAACGATGAAAGCCTTTTTAGCGGTTGTGGAGGAAGGGTCGTTTGCCAAAGCTGCAAAAAAGCTCAACGTCTCTCCGCAGTTGGTGAGTAAATATATCTCCGCCCTTGAAGATAAATTGCATTCGCGATTACTTCAAAGAACGACTCGAAAAGTCAGCTTGACCGAAGCTGGAACCAAGTATTTTCTTCGATGCCAGCAGGTGATCCTTGATATTGATGAGATGGAGGGCGAGCTTGCTAACCTTCATCAGCATGTCTCAGGGACGTTGACGATCAGCGCACCGGCTTCTTTTGGAGTGAAGCATTTACCGAAGTTGCTCGTGGATTTTCAAAAAGCGTTTCCTGATGTGAAGATCAATCTCAAGCTTACAGATGTCAAGATTGATCTGGTCGAAGAGGGGATAGATATTGCCCTTAGAGCAGGCAAACTAAAAAGCTCATCATTGATCGCCAAGAAAATCGCGCCCATCAAAATGGTGATCTTTGCCTCTCCTGAGTATCTCGAAATAAATGGGACGCCAAAAACGCCTCAGGAACTGCATGATCACACTTACTTGAGTTACAGCTATTCAGCAGAATCAATGCTGTTCTCGCAGTTCGGTGAGGGCGTGAAAGAACTCAAACTCAACGAGAAATTGACCGTTAATAATGGAGATGCGTTGGTGAATGCGGCTATTCACGGCGGAGGGATCGCCATTCAGCCCATATTTATCGCAGGAGAGGCGCTGGCCAATGGACAGTTACTTCCCATTCTTCAAGGCTTCGAGCCTGAACCTTTGGGCTTATACCTTGTTTATGCCAATCGGCAGTTTCTTCCAAGAAAAGTGCGCGTGTTTATCGACTTTTCGAGTGATTACTACGGAGACACGCCCTATTGGGATGCTTCTTATCAATAGGGAGTATTTGCATGGTGTAACTGATGAAGCTCTGTGTGGGTTAACTGGAAAGCCGTTAAGCGCGGTTTCGTTGTGCCACTAAGGTGAACTTGTAATCACTCGATTTGAAGTAGTTACGGCTGTATTCAAATACCGTTCCGTCGATCAGGTAGCCACGGGTTCGTTTTTCAATGATAGGTTGAGCCGAGTCTATCCCAAGTAAGTCTGCTATTTTCTTTGGGGGTAAAACAGGGATAATTTCTTGTTCGCTTCGGTCAATCACCATCTTTTTCTGCTGCTCAATGAACTGATACTTAGAACCTTGCATCACCTGATAAGTGAGATCGGGGAACATGGCAGTGGGTAGCCAAGTTTCTTCTACGGTGATTGGATTGTTATCTAAATAGCGAACACGTTGAACGTAAAATACCTGTGAACCCTCAGGGATATCGAGGTTTTCTGCCATCGCTAAAGAGGCATTGCATACTTCAAATGCCAACACATCGCTGTGGGTAACACCGCCTAGGTGCGCCCATTTTTCAGCAAAGCTACTCTGCTGGTAAATGTCATAGTTAACCTTGTTCCCTTTAACATAGGTACCGCTGCCTCTGACACTTTCAAGCTCGCCGTTTTCGACCAGCAGTTTTAAGGCTTGTCTAACGGTCACTCTGCTCACTGAAAAGGCTTCACGTAACTGGGCTTCTGTAGGCAGTGCCTCTCCGATCTTATAGTCACCAAGGCGTATCTTTTCGCGGATAGCGTCCGCGATTTTGCGATACATAGGAAGTCTTGCCATTTGTTGCCTCTCTATCCACCAAACGCAGTGAAAGTTAAGTCGTCAGTAGGGTATCGTGAACCTACAACAATAATACGAACTTCGCGTTTGAAGACAAGTGATTGTTTGCATTAAGTATTGAAAATAATAATACAACTATAATACATATATTATCCGAAGTGAGATGTTTATCGTGTTTTTATGTATTGATAATGTATTATTATTCTGTTCGTTAAAACACCAATGACGAACGTGACAATGGAATGAAAATTATGAAATTGACATCTCTTACCAATGCGTCACTCATTAACTTACAAACGACCTATAAAAGTCGTGATGACGCGATCCGAGCCCTTGCAGATCAGCTTGAGCAGCAAGGGAAGCTGCACAACAAAGACGAATACCTGAAAGCCGTTTTTCTCCGTGAAGAAGAAGGCCCCACTGCGCTAGGTGAAGGGTTGGCTGTGCCTCACGGCAAAACGGATGCAGTGAAGGAAGCCGCGTTTGCGGTGGCAACCCTGAAAGATGATCTTAAGTGGCAAGGGCTGGATGGCGATGAAGACGTCAACCTGATTTTCTTGTTGGCAATACCTAACGCCGAAGCGGGCTCAACACACATGCAAGTGTTGACGCAACTGACCACCGCGCTGGTTGATGATGATGTCCGTGAAGCTGTTTTAAAGGCGACAACAGTAGAGCAACTTTTTGCCTTGCTTGACGCTGACGAACAGCAAGAAGAAAAAGAAGACATTTTAGATACAACTTTACCCACTATTGTCTGTGTCACTGCTTGTCCTGCGGGTATCGCCCATACCTATATGGCTGCGGAATACCTCGAAAAAGCGGGTAAGAAGCTGGGCATCAACGTGCATGTTGAAAAGCAGGGCGCAAATGGCATTGAAGATCGTTTAACTGCCGATCAGCTCAACAATGCGGTTGCTTGTGTGTTTGCCGCTGAAGTCGCGATCAAAGATCTAGAGCGTTTTAAAGGCATCCCCCGTATTGAAACCCCCGTTGCCGAGCCGATTAAGTACGCTGAACGCATTCTTAACGAAGCAATTGAAGCCAGTAAGAACAGCAAGGGTGGCGAGCGAGAATTGATCACCGAAGACAAACCTAAAAAAGTACCGCTAAAAACGGAGCTAAAGCAGGCGTTATTGTCAGGTATTTCATTCTCTGTGCCATTAATCGTGGCAGGGGGAACCGTATTAGCCATCGCGGTATTGGTGGCTCAGATCTTCGATTTACAAGATCTCTATGGCACTGAAGGTTCATGGCTTTGGATGTATCGCAAACTGGGTGGTGGACTGCTAGGCACACTGATGGTGCCTGTGTTAGCGGCTTACACCGCATATTCACTGGCAGACAAGCCAGCGCTTGGTCCTGGTTTCGCAGCAGGCTTAGCGGCAAACCTGATTGGGTCAGGGTTTCTCGGTGGCGTTGTGGGTGGCCTCATTGCCGGTTACTTCATGCGTTGGGTGAAAAACAACATTCGTCTTTCTCCTACGTTCAATGGTTTTTTGACCTTCTACCTGTATCCAGTGCTTGGCACCTTGGTTGTCGGTTCGTTGATGCTGTTTGTCATTGGTAAGCCTGTTGCTTGGCTAAACCAAGGTCTGACGGATTGGCTTAACGGTTTGTCTGGCACCAATGCCTTGTTGTTGGGTGCGGTGATTGGTCTGTTCGTGTCATTTGACTTGGGTGGGCCTGTAAACAAAGCGGCTTATGCATTCTGTCTAGGCGCAATGGCAAACGGGGTTTATGGCCCTTACGCAATCTTCGGCTCCGTGAAAATGGTCTCGGCCTTTACTGTCACCGCTTCGACGATGATCGCGCCGCGCTTGTTCAAAGAGTTTGAGATTGAAGTCGGTAAATCGACGTGGCTTTTGGGCTTAGCAGGCATCACTGAAGGGGCAATCCCCATGGCAATTGAAGACCCTATCCGCGTGATTGGCTCCTTCTTGTTGGGCTCGGTTGTCACTGGTGCCATGGTAGGCGCGGCGGGTATCGGACTCTCTACGCCGGGTGCAGGTATATTCTCAATCTTCTTGCTACATGAAACCGGTATTGGCGCTTACATGGCGGCTGCGATTTGGTTTGGCGCTGCCATCATCGGTGCGGCCATTTCAACCGCGACGTTAATTGCATGGCGAGCCCATGCAATTAAGAAAGGTAAATACGTGTTGACCGAAACGGTAGCGAGCTAACACAACAGACGACAAAAATCGTTGCTTGAACAAGAACGAAACAGAAAAAGGTGGATACCTTGTTGGGTGTCCACCCACTAAAAATACGAAGAAAAACAAAAAATAAACAGACAGATAAGAAAACCAGATTTAAGGCTTTGCGCGCACCGATTTGCCGCGAACAACACTATTCCAAGTTAACTATAGGCCATTGGCCAAAGACGGTAATAAGACGATGACTACGACATCCCGCGTTCACATAACACCTCACATGCACTGGGATCGTGAATGGTATTTCACGACTGAAGAATCTCGCATTCTGCTTGTTAACAACATGGAAGAAATCATGACGCGTCTGGAGAACGATCCAGACTACAAATACTATGTCCTTGATGGTCAGACCGCCGTTATTGAAGACTACTTTGCGATAAAACCTGAAAACAAAGAACGTATAAAAGCCCTAGTTGAAGTGGGTAAGCTGATTATTGGCCCTTGGTATTCGCAAACCGATACCATGCAAGTGTCGGGTGAATCCATCGTTCGTAACATGCTTTATGGCATGCGTGATTGCCTTGCATTAGGTCAACCCATGAAAATTGGCTACTTACCAGATTCGTTCTCTATGAGCTCGCAGCTGCCGATGATTTACAACGGTTTTGGGATTGACCGTGCCATGTTCTGGCGCGGATGCTCTGAGCGTCACGGCACTAACAAAACAGAATTCCTATGGCAATCAAACGACGGCAGTGAAGTGACGGCTCAGGTGTTACCGCTCGGATATGCCATTGGTAAATACCTGCCAAGCGACGAAGAAGGTCTGCGAGCGCGTTTAGACAAATACTTCCCTGTGTTAGAAAAGCCGTCAGTCACTAAAGACATTCTGTTGCCAAATGGTCACGACCAAATGCCGATTCAAAACGATATCTTTGAGGTGATGGATAAGCTTCGTGAAATCTACCCCGATCGCGAGTTTCTGATGAGTAGCTTTGAAGATGTGTTTGCGCGAATTGAAGATAAACGCAGTGAACTGGATACCATTAAAGGCGAGTTCAACGATGGTAAATACATGCGCGTTCACCGCACGATTTCGTCAACACGTATGGACATCAAACTGATTCACGCAGAAGTGGAAAACAAGATCGTCAATATTCTTGAGCCACTGGCAGCGATTGCTTGGACTCTAGGTTTTGAATACCACCACGGCTTGATTGAGAAAATGTGGAAAGAGAGCATGAAAAACCATGCCCATGACTCGATCGGTTGCTGCTGTTCAGACAAAGTACACGCTGAAATTCTGAACCGATACATTCTTGCTGACGACATGGCAAGCAACCTGATCACTTTCTACAAGCGCAAAATCGTAGACCACATGCCAGCACGCGAAGGCTGTGACAAATTGGCGTTGTTCAACTTGTCTCCGTATGAGCGTAACGAGGTGGTGAACACCACGATAACGATTCGTTCGCAGTCGTTCAGTTTGTTTGATGAGCATGGCAACCCTGTGGAGTATTTCATCCAAGATCAGCGTGAAATTGACCCGGGTAAGATCGATCGCCAAATTGTTCACTACGGCAACTATGACCCGTTTGTTGAGTATGACATTCAGATAAAACACCCTGTGCCAGCCATGGGTTTCACCACCTTGCACGTTCAAGCTGAACAATCAGGTCAATACAAAGCGGTTGAGAAACAGGGCGATGTATTAGAGAACGACTTTTATCGTGTTGCGGTGAACAACAACGGTACGCTCAGCATTTTTGATAAAGAAACGGCAATGACGTATGACCAAGTCCTGCGTATTGAAGATGGTTCAGATGACGGCGATGAGTACGACTATTCACCGTCACGTAATGAATGGTTGTTGTACTCAGATGAATTTGACGCCGAGACCAGGATTAAGCACGAAGGCTTTCAATCTGTCGCACTGATCAATCTACGCATGCAAGTGCCGGAAAACCTTTCACAACGCGAAGAACGCACGGGTCAGGACGGTTACATCAATGTGAGTTGCCAAGTTGTTCTTAAGCAAGGTTCGCGTCGTATTGAAGTGCGTATGGAACTGGATAACCAAGCCGACGATCACCGTGTGCGTGTGTTGATCCCAACGCCGTTTGTTTCTGACACCGTGGTTGCGGATAACCAATTTGGTTTGATTACGCGCCCAACCAACGACCCAGAAATGGCGAATTGGGAAGCAGACGGATGGAAAGAAGCACCAGTACCTGTTTACCAGTTAATGAACGTCGCTGCGTTAGAAAACGACAAAGGCGGCATGGCCGTGATGACCAACGGTCTGCGTGAATTTGAAGTCATTTCAAGCAAAGGTAACGACGAGCGAGACACCTTTGCTTTGACCTTGTTGCGTGGTGTCGGCGTATTAGGAAAAGAAAACCTCGTGCTTCGTCCAGGTCGTCCTTCTGGCATTAAAATTCCAACACCAGACTCGCAAGTGCGCGGTAAGTTAGTGTGCGAATTCAGCTTGTTCGGGTTTGTCGGTAATCATATTGATGCAAATATCATGGCTGAAGCTCGCGATAACGTGACGCGCATTGAGTGCTATAACAAGATCCCTTACAACGCCATGAAGCTGAACGTGGGCGAGCAGAACTTGCCACTGTCATACAGCCTTTTGAGCAAAGCGAAAACAGGTGCGGTATTGAGCGTGCTGAAGAAGGCAGAAGACGACAATGCGCTGATCCTGCGGGTCTACAATCCTGCCGAATCGGAAGGTGTTGAAGATAAAGTGGTGTTCAACCGTTATGTTAGCGCGTGGAATGAAGCCAGCATGGACGAGCACGAACTGCCGACCCAAGTTGATCTTTGCTCGTTTGGTCTTTTGAAACCGTGTCAGGCGAAAAGCTTCAAAATAGCGCTGTAACTTTGAATTTGGCTTACATTCGCCAGTAAGTCACGCCAACAAGTCAATTCAATAAGTTACAGTCATCATGCCCGCCTCGTTGCGGGCATTTTTCTGTGTGTTACACCAACTGGAATAAGTGCTCAGCCTTTCTTGCTGGTTACAATCGGCCATAGCTACGTCAGGGATTTTATAAGTAGAATCACTGGTTACTGCAATCTCTTCCTTGCTCTTGACGATTTTTTCTGCGCAAATTGATGACCGCTTACTTAATACTTAATCCGATCGGTGTTAATCAAAGCAATACCAGCTGAATTCCCGTTTGCCCAATGCATGGAGAACTGTCTCAGTGAGCGGGCTTTTTCGTTTCTGGAATAAGCATTTGGAAATAGGGATGCAGAATCCTTGGTATGGGGGGGACGCCTAGTCTTCAGCCGAGCGAAGCGACCGAGTAAATCCCGCTATATCACGATCTGGCTCCACCAAATTAGAAAAGGCCGCTGTTCTTGCGAAAGATACAGCGGCCTTTTTGCATTCTAGCTATGGTGAAGCTAACTCACTTCCTTACTGACCCATCGTTCGCATGGGTACAAAAAAGAGCTTATCTGCCGACATTTTTAAGTCATCTACGCGTTTTATGTGCGTAACAGCCCAAAGCAAACAGCCTTGAGGCAAGTTAAGTAGCGCACGGGTTTGCGTGAATAGAATGCCGTCATCAAAAGCAGGCGTAATATTGGTTGCTTGTCCTTGCCACGCAGTGATTACTGTCTCCATGTCGACGCCGGGCACGTCCAAAGAAAGCAGTTCTGGTTCGACGTCTTTAATGACTTCCAAACAGATTTTGCAACCATCTTCCTGTTGCTCTACCCAAAACTTGTGAGGGATTGATTGGTCATTCCAACTCAATGGTTTGATTTGTTCCATTTGTTGCTCCTAAACAGACGGCGATCCAGCGCAGCCTGATGATTGAGGGAAAGTGATGACGCGTGATTAGGAAACTTGGCTGGGGCTTTGAGTCGCTTGTTGCGACGAATACAACCGATAAATCGTCAAGATATTGGTGATGATAAAGGCGGATTCGACAATGGTTCCACCAATGGAACCTAGCCACAGGTTATGTGCTAGCCAACATGAAGAGTTGAACAAGATGAGTGAGCGCAACACGATGCCATTCAAGGTGAACAGCGCCCACGTCGCCACGGTTGAACCAACCACTGCCATCAATTCAAAAAAGTGGGAAATATTGCTGACGGTCATCGCCCACATCAAAGCAATGAAAAACCACATGACAATGCGAGAGCGGGTTTTGGCGGAAGCAAAGCTGCGTACTCCGTTAATGGCGACACCCGTTGCCGCGACTGCTGCGCCCATGAGCGCAAAGTGAACGCTCATGACGAAGCAAAATGCCATCATCTGATAGCGAAAGCGTAAGTCGTCTTTTTGCCAAAATGCAGAAATACCCACCAGACAGGCGACGCCACCAACCAACTGCGTGAACCACATTTCCATGTTGTTTCTCCATTTTTCTGCAAAAAAAACGGCCCTGACATTTAGGGCCGTTTAATGCGCCGAATAGGTTCAGTTCACCAATGCCGCTGCTTCACGGGTTAGGCGAGCCAGCTCATCCCAGTTGCCTTCTTCGATCAGCTTTTTATCAACCATCCACGTACCGCCACAGGCCACGACGCGCGGAATAGCGAGGTAGTCATTCACGTTGGCTGGGTTAATGCCGCCGGTAGGCATCAGTTCTACGTTGGTGTAAGGCGCAAGCAGCGATTTCACCATGTTGATACCGCCTGAAGCTTCCGCTGGGAAGAACTTAAGTAAAGTGAGGCCCATTTCTAATGCCGCTTCCACAGTGCTCGGGTTGTTCACGCCAGGGACGATATCGATGCCGATTTCTTGGCAAGCTCTAACGGTGTTTGGGTTGAAGCCAGGGGACACAATGAAGGTGGCTCCCGCTTCTTTTGCCGCGATGGCTTGTTCACGATTCAGCACAGTACCTGCACCAATCAGCATGTCTGGTTGTGAAGCGCGAAGCAGACGAATCGCTTCGACAGCGGCGTCTGAACGGAAGGTGATTTCAGCAGCAGGCAAGCCATTTTCTGCTAACACTTTGCCCAAAGGAATAATGTCTTCAGCGTTGTCGATAGCGATAACAGGGATAACTTTCAGGGCTTTTAGTTGTTCTTTAATGCTAGGCATTGGTAATCCTTAAATGGGCTTGATAGCTAATTGAGTGAGTTCTTTCGCGATGATGGCGCCACGATGTTGAATGACGACACCCGCCATGGCGTTGCCGCGCTGGCACGCCGAAATAAGGTCGGTGTCTGCTAGGTAGGCAGACAGAAATCCACCATTGAATGAGTCGCCTGCAGAAGTTGTATCAACAACTTCTGCGACGGGATGAGTTGGTACGGCTCGTGGAGCCGAAGCCGTACCGGAATCTTGAATTAGGCATCCCTCTGCACCCAACTTGACGATGCATTTGCTGACGCCAAGCGCTGTAAGACGCTCGATGGTTTGTTCTGGCGATACATCTCCCCAAAGGAGCTGTTCATCATCAAACGTCACTAGGGCAACATCGGTTGATGCGTACATCGATTGATAGTTGTTTTTGACGGTATGGTTTTCGTCTTGTGGCCATAACGCAGGGCGGAAGTTGCTATCGAAAGCAATCTCGACACCTTGGGCCTTGAGTTCACCCAACAAATGCAGCAATGCAACGCGATCTTCATTAGGTAAAATTGCCAGCGTAATGCCACTTAAAAACACCATATCAACGTCGACCAGCGCGCGCTTTATCGCGTCAAACGATGGGTGTTGAAGTAGGTAACGCGCGGCAGATTGATTTCGCCAGTACAAGAACGTGCGCTCACCTTGGTCGTCCAGTTGGATCAGGTAAAGGCCGGGCGTACGCGTGTTGTCTTGAAGCACCAATTCAGTAGAGATACCTTCTTGTTGCCAGCGTGTCAGCATGCCTTGGCTGATGGGATCTGTGCCTAACGCCGTGACATAAGAGACTTTAATGTCATCTGGATTTGCATTGGCTTCGCTACCTCGGCGTAAATACACGGCCGCATTAAGCGTGTCGCCGCCGAAGGTTTGATGCATTGAACCGAACGGTTTTCCGTTCAGTTCAATCATACATTCACCAATAATGGCGATGTGTTTCATTGGTTAAGCCCTCTCTTCGAAGTAGCGCTTTGCATTACCAAAACAGATGTTTTCAATCATAGGGCCGAGCAATGACATGTCTTTTGGCGCTTCGCCGTTTTCGACCCAACGACCGACCATGTCGCACAAAATACGACGGAAGTACTCGTGGCGTGTGTATGACAAGAAACTGCGTGAGTCTGTCAGCATGCCAACAAACTGGCTTAGAAGGCCAAGAGAAGACAGCTGCTCCATTTGACGTTGCATACCGTCTTTCTGGTCGTTGAACCACCAACCGGAACCAAATTGCACCTTGCCAGCGATACCGCCACCTTGGAAGTTACCAATCATGGTCGCCATCATTTCGTTGTCACGAGGATTAAGGCAGTAAAGAATCGTACGTGGCAACTCGTTGGTTTTATCCATGTCGTCCAGCAGGTGTGCCAACTCAAACGCGAAGGTTTTATCGCCAATGGAGTCAAAGCCCGCATCTGCACCTAAACGCTGGAACATGCGCGTGTTGTTGTTGCGTTGTGCGCCGATATGAAGCTGCATCACCCAGCCCATTTTCGCGTAACGCTTGCCCAGCCATACTTGAACAGCGGTCGAAAACTGTGCGCATTCTTGTTCTGTTAGCACTTCACCGGCAAGACGACGTGTCAGAAGGGTATTTAAATCAGCTTCGCTCGGGATTGGCGCGTAGCGAACCACTTCGATCCCGTGATCTGCTGCGCGACAACCGTGTGCGTCAAAGTGAGCCAAGCGCTTAGCTAAGGCAGTCAGTAGATCGTCGAAACAACGAATGTTTACATCAGCGACTTCGCCCAGTTTTTGCAGGTAATCAGCAAACGCATCCAGTTCTATTTTGAATGCTTTATCTGGACGCCAGCTTGGTAACACTTGAACATCAAACGTGGTGTCGGCTGAAATTGTTTTGTGATGTTCTAAGGAATCAATAGGGTCGTCGGTTGTGCCCGCCATCACCACATTCATCTGCTTCATGATGCCGCGAGCAGAGAATTCAGGCGTTGCTAACAGCTCATTGCAGTGATGCCATATTTGGTCAGCCGTGTTTGGGTCAAATAGCGTGCTTGTGATGCCAAACGGACGGCGAAGTTCGAGATGAGTCCAGTGGTATAGGGGATTACCGACGGTCTGAGGAACAGTTTTTGCCCATGCCATAAATTTGTCTTTGTCGCTGGCATCACCAGTGATTAAGCGCTCATCAATCCCCGCCGAGCGCATACCACGCCACTTATAATGATCACCTTCAAGCCAAATTTTACTGATGTTTTCGAATTGGCGGTCTTTTGCAACTTCCGCCGGATTGAGATGGCAGTGAAAGTCATAAATTGGCTGATGGCTGGCGTGTTCGTGGTAAAGACGACGGGCGGTTTCGTTTGAAAGTAGGAAGTCATCACACAGGAAATTCTTCATAGCAAATGTCTCTTACAATGCTGCAACGGTAGCGCGAGCGCCATGATCAATCAGAGATTGATAAGCGGTGCTGACTGCGTCAACCACATATGGATTCTCGCCCAGTTCGGCAGGGAAGATCGCTTCGATGTTAAGCAAAGCGGGCACGACAGAAGGACTTTGACCGTGTTGGTCACAAATAGCGCGCAAGGTTTCAGCCATTGGGTCACGAACATCGATTTCGTTGCCTTGTTCATCCACGCCAGACACATAGCGCATCCAGCCGGCAATGGCCGTTGCTAGCCAAGAGAATGAAGAGCCTTGTGAAAGGTGGAACTGCAAGCTTCCCGCCATACGTTGAGGGATCTTCTGGCTACCATCCATCGCGATTTGCCACGTTTTGTGTTTCAAGCTTGGGTTGGTGAAACGGTTGATAAGTAGCGTGGCGTAGCCCTCTAAATCAGTGTCTTCCGGCATAGTCAGAGACGGTGCTTGAGCCTGCATCATCATGTTGAATGCTGCTTTTCGATAACCCTCGTCGGTCATGGTGTCAGAGATATGTGCATAACCACCGAGGTAACCCAAATAGGCTAAGAAAGAGTGGCTGCCATTGAGCATGCGCAGCTTCATTTCTTCATAAGGCACCACGTCTGCCACGAACTGAGCGCCAGCCATATTCCAATTTGGTCGACCTGCAACAAAGTTGTCTTCAATGACCCATTGACGGAACGGTTCACAGGCAATGGCACAAGGGTCTTCACATCCAAGTAGTTCAGAGATTTCAGCCAGCGTTTCTTCAGTCGCGGCGGGAACGATGCGGTCAACCATGGTGCATGGGAACGTTACGTGAGTTTCAATCCAAGCCGCGAGCTCTGGGTCAAGCAATTGAGCGAACTCAAGAATGGCAGCCTTTGCAACATGCCCGTTCTCTTGCACGTTATCGCAAGACATAACAGTGAATGGAGACAAGCCACGCTCACGACGCAGTATTAGCGCTTGAACGATGTAACCCAGTGCTGATTTTGGCTCAGTAGGGTTTGCAAGGTCAGCAACGACCAGTGGGTTGTTCTTGTCGAGTCTCCCTGTCGCAGGGTCCGCGCAGTAGCCTTTCTCTGTGATGGTCATGGAGACGATAGCGACTTGAGGCTCGGCCATCTTATCTAAAACCGCTTGAATACCATCGAGGCTAGGGTGCAGTGATTCCGTCACTGAACCAATTAATTTCACCGTTGTTGATTCAGCGCCTTTTTCCGCCACGGTATATAGGTGGTCTTGTGCGCGAAGCGATTGGATTAAGTCTTCACCGCCAAACAAATTGATTTCACAAATGCCCCAGTCACAACCTGTTCTGTTTAGCATCTCGTTGGTGATGAGCGCTTGGTGTGCGCGATGGAAGGCGCCAAAGCCGAGGTGAACAATACGGCTCTTCAGTACAGATCGGTCGTAGTCGGGGAGCTGCACAAAGTCTTTGAGCATTGAGTTATAAACGGTTTTCATGATGGTGTCCTATATAACCGATCGGAGGATTGTTATTGATTCTGCGACGCCATGTTGATGTGGTTGCTCTATTGGTAAACCAATGGAAGGGAGCGAGGCACATCAGTGTGGCAGCGTGCTTTCGATTGAATCGCAGTATAAAACAGGGGGTTGTGACTGATAGTGAGAATGATCACAATTGTATTGGTTGACCAATAATCCACGAATAACTGTGATTTTGGTCAATCAATTTGGGTTGGTTGGCAATTTGAGTGGTTAACAACTGGGAGTTCGTGTTCGTTGTTGATTCACCCTGAACTGAGAAAACAAGACAAGCAATGTGAAAAACTTGTTATTTAAAAGCTATTTACCGTTAATTATCTGATTCGTAGAAGGTTGAGACTGACTGTTGCAATAAAGTCTACTGCCGCTAAGAACCTAGAGTTCTCATCCATTCACTCGCCATTTTCCCTACTTCAAATACCTTCACTTTCACGTCGATGTAATTGAAAAACCTCTCTTAATCTCAGATATTCATCACAAAATGAATGTTGGCAGACCAAAATTAAATTTTATTGTAGGTTTGGTCAACCAATTGATCATTCACAATTGCCTCGAGTCGATTGATTGATTAAAAACATTCCCATGTTGTCGATTTCAACAAACAAACGCTCCTAAAACGAAAAATAAAGAAATAGAGGATTTTATGGAACAAACGTGGCGATGGTATGGGGACTCCGACCCAGTAGGCTTATCTGATATCAAACAAGCGGGCGCGACGGGCATTGTTACGGCGCTTCATCATATCCCTAACGGTCAGGTCTGGCCGGTGGCGGAAATATTGAAACGCAAAGAAACCATCGAAAACATGGGCATGACTTGGTCTGTTGTTGAAAGCATCCCGGTGCATGAAGAAATTAAAACCCGCTCTGGTAACTACAACGAATGGATTGAGAATTACAAGCAAAGCATTATTAATCTAGTGGAATGTGGCATTGACACTGTGTGCTACAACTTCATGCCCGTACTAGATTGGACACGAACTGATCTTGAGTTCGAGATGAGTGACGGCTCTAAAGCGCTGCGTTTTGATTCTATAGCTTTTGCGGCGTTTGAGATTTTTATATTAAAACGCCCAGGCGCTGAAAAAGAATATAGCGAAGAAGAAATTTCCCAAGCGAGTGATTATTTCAATGCAATGTCAGAAGCTGACTTGAAAAAGCTTACTTCTAATATTATCGCTGGATTACCCGGAGCAGAAGAAGGTTATACGTTAGAAGATTTTCAATCTCAGCTCGATCGCTACAACGATATTACCAAAGATATTTTGCGTGAAAATATGGCGTATTTCTTACGAGAGCTAGTGCCTGTTTGTGAGCAATATGGATTGAAACTCGCTGTTCACCCCGATGATCCACCGCGCCCAATTCTTGGTCTCCCTCGAATTGTCTCAACCATTGAAGACATTGATTGGCTGACTAATGCTGTGCCAAGCATGATTAACGGCATCACCATGTGCACGGGCTCTTATGGTGTCCGCGGGGACAACGATCTCGTGAATATGATTAATAAACATGGTGATCGTATTTACTTCACTCACTTGCGTTCAACGCAACGTGAAGAAAACCAATCAAGTTTTCACGAAGCGGCTCACTTAGAAGGTGATGTCGATATGTATGAGGTTGTTAAAGCTCTAATTACTCAAGAAGAGAAACGTATTGCAAAAGGCGATATGCGTTCAATACCTATGAGACCGGATCATGGACATCAAATGATTGATGACCTAAAGAAAAAAACTAACCCAGGTTATTCCTGCATAGGTCGACTAAAAGGACTCGCAGAAGTCCGCGGCTTAGAGTTAGGAATAAAACGAGCCATTTTCAATAAATAATTTTAATTAATATGAGTTTTTGGTGGTCAAAATGTCTTGGCCACCTAGTCAAATCCAATAGCATGGAATAATAATAATGAAGATGTTAACGCTACGAAACAAAGTGGGTTACATGTTTGGTGATATAGGCAATAATATGTCATTCGCTATGTCATCAACATTCTTGCTCGCATTTTATGTTGATGTAATTGGAATATCTGCAGCTGCAGTAGGTACGCTTTTTTTATTGGCTAGAGTTTGGGATGGGATTAATGACCCTATGATGGGTACGCTTGCTGAGTTTCGGTATGCGAAACTTAACAATCCAACAGCGGACAAATTTAGGCCGTTTATTAAATGGGGTTCATTTACTTTAGCGGCCTCTGCAATATTGATGTTCATCGTTCCAGAATCATTGTCAGAAGGGCAGAAACTAGCGTGGGTTTACCTAACGTATATTACCTGGGGAATGTGCTACACGATATGTAATATAAGTTACGGCTCGCTTGCAAGTTCAATGACTCAAGATGCAGCTGAACAAGCTAGTTTGTCAACATTCAGAACATTAGGCGCTATTGTCGGGTCAACAATGGTTAAATTTGTTGTTCCTATTATGTTAACCCTGTTTGCTGACGATATAGGAAAAGGTTATTTGTTCGCGATGGTTGCACTCGGTTTATTTGGGATTACATGTCACATGATTGCCGTGTTCTCTACTAAAGAAAATATTAAACCTGAACCAGCGCCGATGACACCACTTACACAACAGTTAAAATCCCTAGCATCAAACCGTCCCTTAATTGCAGTGAGTCTGGCTGGCCTTTGTTGTTTAACTGCACTTTATGGTGTCGGTGCTACGCTGATTTTTTGGATTAAGAGTAACATGGATAACGCACTCGAGATTCTTGCATACACAGGTATTATCGACCTAGGTGCAATGATTGTGATTCTTCTTGTTACGCCAAAGCTAACCGCCCGTTTTGGGGTGAGAAATATCATCATGCTTTGTTCATTGATGACATTAATACTATGTACGGTGGGTTATTTCTTCGTGGAAACCCCAATGCAATACCTTGCTTTCTACACATCTGAAAAACTCTTCAGTATGTTTACTGTCGCGATTATGTGGTGTCTGGTATCCGACTGTATTGAATACAATCAATATAAAAGTGGCAAACGTGAAGCCGGTGTAATATACGCGTCGTATTCCCTTTCTCGTAAAGTGGCTGGCGCTTTAGCGGGTGCGTTAGCAGGTGTCGGTATTGGTGTTATTGGCTATGACCCATCGCTTGCGACTCAGACTATTGAAACGCAAAATGGATTGCATGCAATGATCTTCTTGCTTCCAGCTGTTGCATCAATTGCAATGTTCTTAATCTTCAAGTTTATGTGGAATATCACACCTGAAAAACGTGAAAAAATGGTTTTACACAACCAAGCAATGATGAAGCTTGGTGCCGAAGTTAAATAATAAAAAACGTAACACCGATGATGTCGTTACTTATAAAAACTTAAAACCATAATTAAAATCTAAAGGATATTCCATGAGAAATAATAAATTCAATTTGGGGTTATTAGTATCTGCTATTACCTTATCGTTATCTGGTGGTGTCACTGCATCTGAAGTTGTTTCAGGTGCCACTTCCGACGAATTTAAACAAGATTTGCGTCTTCGCTTGCGAAATGAACTACGCATGGCTGATCGCCCTAGTGCGTGTGGTAGCGAACCGGATGCTCAAGACTGTAAATACGGAAATGTAGAAGCCTGGGTACAGGGTGCAATGGTTGATTATGAAACATCTAACTTCAGTAAATGGTTCGATGTGGAAGCTTATTCATATTCAATTCATAAATTAATGGACGTGGGTGACAACGCAACGTCACGTGCATACCTTGATGCAAATGATGAGTCATTTAGTTTTCTTGGTGGTTCAGTCAACCTAAAGCCTATCGACGGACTAGAAATCAAGTTGGGTCGTTGGGGGACAGATTACGCTTATGGCTCTATGGATCATATCGTTCCACTATTGGAGTATTCATCAGTTCGTACAATGCCATCGATGAAAGAAGGTGGGTTAGTTCATTATGAAGCAACCGATACGCTTGATTTTTATGGTGCGGTGACGACAAAAACAGCGGGTGGTTTTGATACCGCATGGAAAGATGACGCAATCAACGGGAAACATACGCCACGGTATCATGCTGGCGTAGTTTTCGATGCGCCAATGTACGCCGCATCATTTGGTGCACGCTATCAAGAAGATGACGCTTATCAATTACAAACGAACTTTGATTATGCATTTATTACGGATAATGAATTTTTTGTGAAATTCGATGGTCGTATTTTCTACGGTCAAACTATCGGCTACACGAAAGAAAATCAGTTAAATAATGTAGAAAATACGTATGTCGCATCGACGCAAATAACCGTTGCTAAAGGTAAGGCGTTTGGTGTTGCCAGCTTTGGTCAAGTCGGCGACAAACTCACAGGATCCTCAATCGATACCGATATTGTGTTCCCATTCGATATGTCAATAGCGCGAAACGGACATAATACTACGTCGTGGCAAGTTGGTGGCGGTTACAATTTTAATGAAAACTGGTCTTCCGGATTATTCTTAGTAAAAACTGATGGTGATTTGGATTCATATGAAGAAACAGTGGTAGACGGGATTGGAGCGAATTTAACCATTTCACACAAATTTACTTCAGGTCAACTTAAAGGATTGAAATCTTCACTGGTTCTTAACAAGGCCGAAGAAGACCAATTTGGCGAAAAAGAAGGAAAGCTGGACTACTACGATATTAAATTCGCTGCTCAGTACGATTTCAATTTCTTTCAGTAGTTTCATTTTGATACCTGTTTGAACGCTTTGTAATCATTAATAGTTGCAATTAATTATTTTATTAATAATGGTGATTACGGTCACTGAATAGATTTTAAAATAAGCTATTTTAATTAAAAATATTAAATAAAAGGAATAAAAATGTCTGTATTCATGTACCCGCTAGATAACGAAAAACGTCGTGTAATTTCACTTGATGGTATTTGGAAATTTAAGTTTGATACTCAAGGTGTAGGTCGTAACGAAAATTGGAAAGACGGTCTTACCGACACAATCGAAATGGTTGTACCAAGCTCATACAACGACATCTTCACGGAAGCGGCAAAACGAGATTTCTGTGGTGATGTTTGGTATCAAACAGACTTTTATATTCCTTCTGAATTCGAAGTGCTGGATACAATGATTCGCTTTGGCTCAGCGACACATCGCGCAACAGTTTTCGTAAATGGTGTTGAACTAGTGTCACATGAGGGTGGTTTCACGCCTTTCGGTGGCAACCTTAATGATGTTGCTAAATTCGGACAGAAAAACACAGTTGTCGTCGTTGTTAACAACGAGCTATCTAAGGTCACTATCCCTGTTGGCTCCGTGAAGACTCATGATAACGGCGTGAAAGAATGCACTCCTGCATTCGACTTCTTTAACTATGCGGGTATTCATTCATCAGTTCGCTTGGTCGCGGTGCCTAAGACGCGTGTTAATGACATCACTGTAGTGACAGATTTCGAAGGATCGACAGGCAAAGTTGAGTATAAAATTGAGTCAGCGCTAAATGCAGGCCAAGAGGTTAACGTTTCTCTGCTTAACGCCGAAGGAGAAGTTGTCGCAACGGGTAACGGTATTGATGGAACGTTAACCATTGAAAACGTCATTCTTTGGCAGCCACGCAAAGGGTATTTATACGACCTAGTGGCGACGATCGTTGAAGGTGATGATCTTGTCGATATTTACACTCTACCTGTTGGTGTTCGTACTGTGAAAGTTCAAGGAACTCAGTTCTTAATCAACAACGAGCCGTTTTACTTCAAAGGTTTTGGTCACCACATCGACGCGCACACCATTGGTCGTGGTCACAGCGATATTATGAACCTACGCGATCTTGAGTGTTTAGATTGGATTCACGCTAACTCTTTGCGTACATCGCATTACCCTTACCCAGAAGAGTTCATGCAACTTGCTGACCGCCGTGGTTTGGTCATCATCGATGAAGTTTCACACGTTGGTGCTTGGAACATGACAGATGTTTCTCAAGCGGGTATGGGGGGGTCTAATACAGTCCCTGTTAAGCACTTCGATCGTGAAGATGTTCAAACTGTAGGCATGGTTAATCACAAAGATGCCATCACTAAGCTAATCGCGCGTGATAAGAACCACCCTTGTGTTGTTATGTGGTCGCTATCGAACGAGCCTGATTCATCTCAAGAATCATCTGAAGCTTACTTTAAAGAAATATTTGCGTTTGCTCGTGATGGTCTAGATGTACAAGACCGCCCAATGACAATGGTTAACTTCATGCTGGCTGCTTATGGCAACTGCAAAGCCTCTCAGTTCGCTGATGTTGTGTGTCTAAACCGTTATTACGGTTGGTATGTGACTAACGGTGCTGACCTACCAAATGCTGGCGACCAATTCGCAAAAGAGCTTGCTGGCTGGGCGACTGAAGGTAAACCAATCATCATCACTGAATTTGGTGCAGACACAGTTTCAGGCTTCCATGCCCTGCCATCAACTATGTTCACTGAAGAGTATTATAACGAGTACTTAGATCAGAACTTTGCGGCATTTGATAGCTGTGACGCAGTAGTTGGAGAGCACTGCTGGAACATGCATGACTTCAACACTGGCCAAGGCATTATTCGTGTTAACGGCAATAAGAAGGGTGCATTCACCCGTGACCGTCAGCCGAAGATGGCAGCACACCATTTGCGTGCACGTTGGGCGGAAGTTAAAGACTTTAGCCAAAAATAGTTAATTGTCCTTAGATTAGAAAGCGGTCATCTGACCGCTTTTTATATGGAGTATCAATAAGCATTGACTTACGTTGTTATTTTTGAATTGAAATAGCAATCATGCGGATAGAAAGCACACTCTCATTGCTGAAAACTAGATTTTTGCTTAACAAATCTCATCAATTCAGATCTGATAAGCAAGGTGGTGAGTACGAACTGCATTTCTCAGTTAGAACATAAACAGAGCTTTTAGCCTTCTCTTTTCGATGCAATATTAATCTCTCCTTTCTTTTTGTCTTTTTGTCTTTTGTCTTTTCTTGGGATATTAATGTGAACGAATTATTTTCACCCTCTCAGATTCTTGGTTATTTGGCATTATCTACCGCGATAATAGCGATGCTACAAACAAATGATATTAAGTTGAAAGTTTGGATGACCATCGGTTATATATTGTTGGCATCTCATTACGTCATGCTACAGTCACTTGTTACTGCATGTACGCTCACTATAGGGGCTGTAAGGAACGTTGTTTCTATTAGGTATAATTCTTTTTGGGTCGCGTTAATATTTGCAGCTTTCTATTTAGTTGTGGGTATTCTTGTGATGTCAAAGCCGATTGATTTACTTGCAGTGATTGGCGCCGTTATCAATACAATTGCGATCATTACTCTCAAAGGGATTAAAATGCGCCTCGTATTGATTTTTTCATGTTTCTTCGGAATTTCAAATGCGGTAGTCATCGGCTCAATAGGTGGTGCAGTGCTTGAATGCATTCTGTTGCTTTTAGGTTTAATTACAGTATATCGAATGATTAAATCGGAGCGCTTAGCGTCATTACTTAGCTAAAGGTTGATTTAGACTAAATGGCTAGCAACAAAAAAAGCACTTCATGCTTTACTTGCGAAAGCTCAAATCATCTAGTGTTGGGTAAGTCTATCTACGAACCGAATGAATTGGTTGAAAGCATTAAAGTGGTGGTGTGGCGTTTTATGACGATTAAGTCCAATAAAAACAATGAATTAATTTCGCATCATGAATTTAGGTTGACCAATTTATATTGGTCGCTATGATGGGACAAGAAAGCAAACGGACATAGAAATACTATCGTTATGAAATCTTTTGAACCAAAAAGACCCTATCAAGAGATAGGTCTAATACTAAGAAACGAGCTTAGCGATGGCCAATATAAGGTCGGTGATAGGTTGCCTCCTGAGCGTGATATTGCAGAACGTCTCGATGTCAGTCGCACTGTAGTGCGTGAAGCTATCATCATGTTAGAGCTAGAAAACTTAGTTGAAGTTAAGAAAGGCTCTGGCGTGTATATCCTGAATATTCCAAGTGTTTCTAACTTGCGTGATAATGCGGTAAGTGATGAAGCGGGTCCGTTTGAAATGCTACAAGCTCGTCAATTGCTGGAAAGTAATATTGCCGAGTTCGCCGCCACCCAAGTCACTCCCGGTGATATTGTAAAGATGCGTTCTGCGCTTGAGTTAGAGCGTCGTGAATTGTCCAGTGGTGTCACGGGTTATGGTGGCGATGAAGATTTCCATATGTCTATAGCCGCTGCGACGCAAAACTCAGTACTTGTTGATATGCTGAAGCAGTCTTGGGATCGACGTGAGCAAAGCCCAATGTGGAAAAAACTGCATTCACGAATATCGACGCAAGACTATCGAGGGGAATGGCTAGACGACCATGCACGGATTCTTGCAGCCATGCAGAGAAAAGATCCCATCGCTGCAAAGAGTGCTATGTGGCAACACCTTGAAAACGTAAAACAAAGGCTGATTGAACTGTCGGATATTGATGATCCTAACTTTGATGGCTATCTGTTTAGCTCCAACCCCGTCGTGATTATGGGTGGGGAGTAACACTATATCACTACCCAAAACAGTGAATAATGAAGCCGTGCAAACATCTTAATCTTTTCGATGTTTTCGCGGCTTCTTTGTTTTTGGCTGTAAAACGACAGTGTTTTCTGTTCGCCCTTCTTACCTCTCCTTCCTATTTGTTATTCAATGCGTAGATGCTTCGATTTCGGCTTATCGAGACATTTGTGGATAGTTGCGTCATGCCCTAGGAATGAAGCACATTCACGTCGGTCTAGCCGTCTATACTGCGTGGGTTATCAACGCATTGAGGGAAAAGTTTGAGCATACTTCGGCAGTTTTGGCGTCGCTTGGTCTCAGTGTGGGTCTATATTCGACATATTCTCGTGGCGATGGTGGTTTTTGCTAACGGCGCATTTATCTTCTTGTCGGTTTGGGGACAGTCTGCTGACGTTCTCAATGTGTTTAATATTAAGACCTTCACTGGTATTAACTGGGTAGATGTCGCCAACGGGCCGTGGTTCTTGTTGGGGATCTTCTTGATGCTCAATGCTATCGGACTGCTCTATCGAGCCCGCATTGCATGGGCGGTAAGTATTATTTTGCTGACGATAGCCTTGGTGTTCACTTTGCACTTTTTCCCTCATCTTAAATTGCATCTTTATTGGTCGGGTAGCGCGCTGTTTTTGTTGTTGGCGCTCAGCCGTGATTTCCATCGTTCAAGTGCGACAGCAGGCGGGATTGCCGCTCTCATTAGTTTCATTGTTCTACTGTTCTACTCCACGTACGGCGCATTGTATTTTGGCGGCGGTTTTCACCCGCCAATCCACGATTTGATGACGGCATTTTATTTCTCCATGGTCACCATGACCACGGTGGGGTATGGCGACATCATTCCAATGTCAGAAAGTGCTCGGTTGTTTACTGTCTCTGTCATCATCGCCGGTATCACGGTATTTGCTACTTCATTGACCACGGTGTTTGGCCCGCTGATCTGGGGCGGATTGAACAAGCTTGTAAAAGGAACTCCCAAGAAAATGAACAGAAAAAATCACTACATTGTTTGTGGCGTTTCTGTGCTGGCGAGCAGCACAATTTTGCAGCTGAAACAGCGTGGCTTGGATGTCACCGTGTTGACCTCGGAAGACGAAGACAAATTCCCGATGATTGAGCAAAAAATAGGGGTGAAGCTGGATATTCTCTCGGGAGATTGCACCGATAATACTTTGCTGAAAACCGCAGGTATTGGGCAATGTCATGCCATATTGGCGCTGACTGATGATGATGCGACAAACGCATTTATTGTCTTGTCGGTGAAGGAACTAAACCCCGATGTTCGCACCGTCGTCGCGGTGAATGACGCGAAGAACATGAGCAAGGTGAAGCAGGTAAAAGCGGATGTATTGTTATCACCTCAGCTATTTGGCAGTGAAATATTGGCGAGTATTTTGTCTGGTGAAACGATCGATAATGAAATGCTGCTCAACATGTTACTTCGTTCAGGGCAGGGCTTGGTCAAAAATGACGTATCGAGTGACTCTGACGCCGGTGACAAACCCGATAGTCGCAACGCTGGCAGTGAAACCGACAAGAAAGCTTAACGTCCATTTCTTTAACACGTAAAGCCAATCTAAGTGTGTTTTCGCTGACTTATGATCGTATGACCAGCCAGCGTCACAACAATGATCCCCGCACCGAGCGCGACGGCAGGCGCGGGTGTTTCGCCAATAATGAGCCAGACGAGTAATGGACCAAACAGCACTTCGAGCAGCAATATTAAGCTCGCTTCTGCGGCAGGAAGATAGCGTGGCCCGATGTTGATTAACAGAAACGAACAAGGCAGAACCACGCCGCATAGCAGCACAATGTAGAGGTCTTTAATCGGTGGCAGCGAGAAGGGCTTTGCGCCGGCGAGCAAGGCAACCACTGCGGTGAATATCCCTGAGTAAATCAAGAATACGGTGGCATAGCGGGCGTGTGTTTTACGCAGCATGATCAGATACACCGACATTGAAATCGCTGTCACCATTGCCAATGAATCCCCTTCCAACTCAGCGGGGTTGGGCTGATAGCCAAACACTAGCCATATCCCTCCCACGGAAATAAGTATCGCAATCATGGTTGAGCGACTCAGCTTTTCTCCGAGAAAGAAAAACCCCAGTACAGCAGTGATCAAAGGTGCCGTATTCGTGATCACCAGTGTGCTGGTGACTTCCGTATGATCGAGTGAAAATACAAAACAAATGGTGGACGCGGAGAAAAGGACGGCTGTGAGTAAGGTGCTGATTTTGGGATGAAACAAATGCTCGTCCAATACTTGTCGATCCATTTTCCATTGCACCAAGAAAAACACCACCGCAGGTAGCAGGCCTCGCCAGAAAATCAGTGTCCATTCATCACTGTCAATCAGGCGCACTAACAGGCTGTCAAAGCTTAAAATCATGACCCCAAGCAGTGTGAACAAGCGCCCTCTGGCTTCACCTTGGAATCGACTGAAGGTATTGGAAATTAAATTCATTGTTGCTCACTGTTTGCATTGTCAGGTTGTTGGTTGTCGATATCAGGTGTGCGCCAGCCAATCAGGAGGCTGAAGAGCGCAGCGGCAGCCAATGTAAGACATTCTAACCAGAGCTTTTCAACAATCATTTCGCCGATAAAGGTGACAAATATCGCCGTCATGAAAACAAACCCCATGGAGATAATTAACGGGTTGGCATGGCAATCTTTTCGTCTGCGCCAACAAACGATAAAAACAGCGATATAGCAGGCCAGAAACGTTGCACTGGCGACGTTGGCAATGGAAGACAAATCGAAGAAATTGGTGAGCACAATGACAATGGCGATAAGGCTGTAAAAGCCTCGGGTTCCGCCAGCAAAAGACTGGATACGAAATATCTGTGGCAAGATCCCGCTACTCCCCATTTGCTTAGAGACATTGAGCATGGAGAAAATGTTCGCGACGATAGAAGAAGCGGTAGCAAACAAAGCCGCGAGCGAAACTAAAATGAAGCCCCAATTACCCAAAATCGGCTCCGCAGCTTGTGCCACCGCGGTGTCGGTATATTTCACTAAATCTTCCGGCGCCACATTGCCGAGTACCACCAACGCAAGCACCACATACAGCACCATCACGACGCTAACAGCGATCATGAATGCTCGTGGCATGGTTTTTTCTGGCTTGGTGACATCCGCGGCTGCGGTGGCCATCATGCCAAACCCTGAATAGGCAAAGAACGCGAGCCCAATACTTGAAAACATTAACGAGGCTGGCACATCGTTGTGCACTTCAAGCATGGCGGGCTTCAGGGTAACGGCGCCAACGCCGATAAAGAGAGCGAGGATCGTCAACTTGATCGCCACAAGGAACATTTCAATGCGTCCTACCGCTTTAGATCCCATAAGATTAACGATGGTGAGGAGGATCATAATTCCAGTGGCGTAGAGGTTAACCCAGTCGCTGTGATCTGGCTGATGAACAACACGTGCAGCATAAGCGCCGAAGGCTTTCGCAACGAGTGCGAGGGTGAGCACAAGTGTGATGAGGTACAAACAGGCTAATGCGCGCTCTATTCTTGGTGAGCCCATTCCTAAGGCGAAAAAATCTGTCACTCCACCACGGGATGGGAATTTAGCACTGAGCCTTGCGTAAGAATATCCGGAGAAAAGCGCTGCGATGCCTGCTAACACAAAGACAATCCACGTGTCTCCACGCACATTAACAGCAATTTGACCGAGCAGTGCGAATACCCCCGCGCCAACCATAGAGCCAATGCCCAACGCGACAACGCCCCATAGACTGATGTGACGGTGGTGCGAAACGGTGGGGTCTGTCATCGAAGCTCCCTACAGTTGGCGAGTGATACCAATTGGAATAAAAAAATACAAAGTAACTAGCACGATAGTTCACCGGAATAGGTGGCGTTGCCGCGTATGTGTGACAAAAGGAAGGAATTTGTTGGCGTAGAAAAGTAGCTCGAAGAGAAAGGATTGCGGATTCCGCCCACTATTGCCGTGGGCGGAACAACAGGGTCAGTTTCCTGTTAAGCCTATCGCCTCTTTGAGTACTTTGAGGTAACGGCGGCTTATCGGGATAGTGAAATCGCTGATAGTCACCACTTCCGCCAGTCCGTTTTCCAGCAGCTTAATTTCGCGAATATGCTGAACATTGACCAAATACTGGCGATGACAACGCAGCAGCGGCGTTTTCTCTTCCAGTGTTTTTAACGTCAATTGGGTACTCGCGGTTTGGGTGGACGAACGCACATGTACGCCACTGAGATCGGAATACACGCTCTCCACTTGATGGGTCGGGAGCAGCACGATACGGTTGTGCCCAACGCAAGGAATTTGCGCCAGAGACTCGCTGGCAATCGCGGCGACATTTTGCTGAAGCGTATCCTTTTGTGCATTTCGCACCAGCTTTTGCACGGTTTTGGTTAACCGTTGAGGTTCGACGGGTTTAAGCAAATAATCAAACGCGTTGTCTTCAAATGCTTGAATCGCATATTGATCGTAAGCGGTGACAAAAACCACGTAAGGCATGTTGTCAGGGTCGAGCATAGAAAGCAGATCTAGCCCTGTGACTTGCGGCATTTGAATATCCACGAACACCACATCGGGGCGCAGTTCATTGATTTTTTTCAGCCCAATAATGGCATTTGGCGCTTCCCCAACCACGGTAATATCCCCGGATTCATTGAGAAGATCAGCCAGTTCTTCACGGGCGAATTGTTCGTCGTCAATAACGAGTGCGGCTAACATCCTACTTATGCACCTTTCTTCATTTCAGCGGCCGGGATAATAAACGTCATTCGGGTAAATTGGTTGTGTTCGCTGTCTATTTTTAGCTGTGAATCACGCCCAAATTGGTTTTCTAGCCTTTTCGTGACAATTTCCAATCCCAAACCTTGATGATTGTTGGCGGGAGGCTGATAACAACCCGCATTATCTTCCACGGTGATCGCATGGCCTTGAGGCACTGCTTGGCTGTAGACCATAACATTGCCCCCTTCTAACAGAGTCGAAATACCGTGCTTGATGGCATTTTCAACCAGAGGTTGCAAAGTGAAACTGGGGATCTGAATATCAAGCAGGGCGTCATCAATCGAGATGTCGACATGGAGCCTGTCAGTGAAGCGCGCTTTCTCGATGCTGAGGTAAGCGTTAACGTGCTCCAGCTCTTCACGCAAAGAAACGGTGTTGATGTTCTGCTTAAGGTTACTTCGGAAAAACTGTGACAGATTTTGGATCAGCTCTCGTGCTTTGTTGGGATCACGACGGACAACCGCGCTAATGGTATTGAGCGCATTAAACAAAAAATGCGGATTCACTTGGGCTTGCAGCAGCTTGATTTCAGCCTGCGTTAACAACGACTTTTGCTGCAAGTAACCACTAAACAGAATTTGGCTGGAAAGCAGTTGGGCAATGCCTTCTGCCATCGACATATTGATGGTAGAAAACAGCTTATGTTTGCGCTCATAAAGCTTAATTGTGCCGACCACATCATCGCCTGAGCGCAGCGGAATGATCAGGGCAGAGCCCAGTTTACAGTCAGGCGACAGGGTGCACTGATAAGGATGTTCTGCACCATCCAGATAAATGATGGTGTCCTTGCTCATGGCATCCAGTGTGCTTTGTGATGAGATCTTCGTTTCTGGCAGATGGTGGTCATCACCAATGCCTACAAACGCGAGGATCTTTTCTTTGTCGCTGATAGCCACTGCACCAACTTGTGTTTCTTCGTAAATGATACGAGCAATTTTTGTCGCACTTTCATTGTTAAAGCCGCTGTGCAAAATGCCCACGCAACGTTTTGCGATGGTGAGTGCGCGTCGTGAAAAGGTGGCGGAGTATTTTTCGAAGATGGTTTTGCGGTCTTGAAGAATGCTCATGAACAAGGCTGCACCCACCGAATTGGCAATGATCATCGGTGCGGCAATAGCGGAAACCAGCGTATAGGCTTGATCGAATGGCTTGGCGACAATCAACAGAATCGTCATTTGCACGATTTCGGCAACGAAAGTGATGCCCAACACCACGGCGGGATTAAACAATTGGCTGACGCGGCGACGCTTCACCAAGTACACATGCAATAGGCCACCAATTAAACCCTCTGCCGTCGTCGAAATAGCACAGGCGAGGTCGGTAAATCCGCCAAGGGTATAACGGTGAATGCCACCGGTCAGACCAACGAAAAAGCCCACCACAGGTCCGCCAAATAAGCCGCCCATCACCGCACCGATCGCGCGTGTGTTGGCAATGGCATCATTGATCTGTAAACCAAAATACGTGCCGAGAATACAAAAGCCAGAAAAGAGAACGTAACAAATAAGACGATGGCTTAAGCGAGAAGAAATGTTGAGCAAAGGCAAAATGATCGGCGTTTTGCTGAGCATATAAGCCAGCACCAAATACACACACATTTGCTGCAAGAGCGAAAGAACCAGTTCCATGGTGAGCCTTCTTATTTTGGTTTGTCTGTATTGTACTCAGGCTTGGCTTGCAAACAACAAGAGCCTGACAATGCAGGCTCTTGATTTAACGTTATTTCGACAGTTCTGTTTAACCGCTTTACGCTGTTTTGGTGACGACGTCGGTCTCTTCTTCGTCAGCTAAGTCAATGTCACCTTTACCTTTCGATTTCTTAATCACATAGCCCGTCACGAACAAGGTAAACACGATGCCTGCGGTCGTGGAGATGTTCATTGGTAAACCAAAGCCCAGTGCGTTGTTGTTGAGAATGAAAGTCGCACACACGGTGGTCATGAACATGGCTGGCACAGTCGCAATCCAATGCAGTTTGTTATGGCGAAGCAAGTAAGCAGAAGCTGTCCAAAGCATCATTACTGCTGTGGTTTGGTTAGCAAAGCCGAAGTAGCGCCAGATAATCCCAAAATCCACTTGTGTTAGCACGCCACCAAGCACAAACAGAGGCAGCGCCATCAGCAGACGATTACGCAGTGTTTTCTGTTCCATGTTGAAGTATTCAGCCAAAATCAAGCGGCTAGAGCGGAACGCCGTGTCACCAGAAGTGATTGGCAAAATAACCACACCCAAGAAGGCCAGGATACCGCCAAACACGCCCAGCAGACCAAACGATGCACCGTAGACAACATTGCCCGGGCCACCATTTGCTACCGCGTCTTGCAGTGATTCAAGTGAACCGAAGAAAGACAGGGCAATCGCACACCAAATCAGCGCGATGATGCCTTCACCAATCATTGCCCCGTAGAACACAAAGCGGCCGTTCTTTTCATTTTCCATGCAGCGTGCCATCAGCGGTGACTGGGTAGCATGGAAGCCAGAGATAGCGCCACAGGCGATGGTGATAAATAGCGCAGGCCAAAGCGGCATGTCATTCGGATTTAAGTTGGAGAACATGTCTTTGACTTCAAAGCCGCCCATCACAGTGTGTTCGTCCGACAGGCCAATCGCCGTCATCAAGCCCACAGACATGAAAATCAGCAGCGCACCAAAGAACGGATAGAAGCGACCGATGATTTTATCAACCGGCACAATCGTCGCAATGATGTAGTAAGCGAAGATGATGACAACCATGGTGGTCATGCTAACGGTCAGGCTAGTTTGGTCGTTGATGAGGTTTGTAATCATCCCCGCAGGCGCTGAAACAAAGACCACACCGACCAAAAGCAAAAGAACAATGGCAAAAATGTTCATAAAATGTTTTGCGCCATTGCCCAAGTAGCGGCCTGTGATGGTAGGAACAGACGCGCCACCATTACGAACAGAAAGCATGCCTGAGAAATAATCGTGTACCGCACCTGCGAAGACACAACCTACCACAATCCACAACATGGCCGCGGGGCCATAAAGCGCACCCATGATAGGGCCGAAGATTGGGCCAACACCTGCAATGTTCAGCAATTGAACAAGGTAAACCTTAGGGGTAGACATAGGAACAAAGTCGACGCCATCGGTTTTTGTGTGCGCTGGGGTTTTACGGTGTTCATTGATACCAAACACTTTTTCAACAAACGCGCCGTAAATGAAGTAGCCACCGATTAACGCGGCGACGCAGGTGAGAAACCAAATCATTGCAATCATCCTTATTGAATTAATTCACGCTGCCAACAATACGGCCACATGTGCAATCGTGCATCGGATGAATGGTTAAGTGGTGTTATGGCGTGCTCAGTGGTCAATAGAAGCAGTGAGTGGTTTTTCTTTTTTGCAGAAACATCGCCGAATCGCTATGTCATCGTTAGATCCCTGCCGGTCAAATTGACAATATTCTCAATAGTGAATCCAGTGTGCTATTTTTAATGTTGTCAGTATGTATTTTAAGCGCAATTGCGCCTGCTAATTAGCGATACGCTGAGTTGTAGTTAGGAGATGAAAGTATGTTTGCAGTTTCCCCCGAAGGTGAACTTCGTGTTGTGAGTGGACGCGATTTTGGAAACGTCGGAGATGTGGTGGTTGCTTTTCATGATGGCAACATGCTTGCTTCGAACATGAGCAGCAATGATATACAGTCGGGCAGTCTAGCAACCGTATTTGTCCTTGAAGAGTCTGGCCCATCCCCCATTTTAACTTCCCCTGCTGAAGAAGCCTTTGATGCGATAGGTTCAACATTTGGTTTTAAAAATGTCGATGAGATGATGGCTAAAACGTCTCCGAGTTCAGGCGAAAATAGTGAACAAATTTCGCCAGACGGGTCGACACGATTTCCTCTTTCCATCATCGAGGGCTGTTTAGAGCGGGGCATGTGGGCATCAGAAATGGCCGGCTTTGACACTTCAGGTAGCGGCGGGCTTTCAGCTGCGCAACTTGCCTTGTTAGAAGGAATGGCCCCGCTGTCCGAAGTGATGGATGAGGACAGCGGCGAAAATACAGTGAGTGAAAACGCCCAAATTGGAGATGAAGTTGGCATTACAGTGGCCAAGGAGTTTGCCGATGGGCACGGCGATGTCATTTTTACGCTGGTGGATGATGCAGGTGGATTGTTTGCGATTGATCCTGACACTGGCGTTGTCACCGTTGCGGGAAATTTGGATTACGAAACTGCCACTGGCTACACCATAGAAGTGGCAGCCACTTCAGAAGATAACCAAGTCACCACCAAAACCTTCACGATTAATATCACCGACAGTTCACCGGAAGAAGGGGACACGGATAATGCCCTCTCTTCCATCAGTGCAGCCGATGGTGGTCAAGGCAGCATTTTCGAGAGCGCAACCAACGGCGACTCCACCGGTTTGTTTGTATCAGCAACCGATGAAGATGGCGATATCGTTACTTACACGCTGACTGATAACGCAAATGGCGCATTTGCCATTGATGGTGAAACCGGTGAGGTTACGGTTGTTGATAGCTCACTGCTTGATTACGAAACCGCGCAATCACAAACCATCGAAGTGACGGCCACATCGACAGATGGCAGCACATCAACGCAGACATTCACCATTGCCCTCACTGATGACAACACGGAATTTAGTATTTCTTCCGTGTCAGACTCGGATACGGCAGCGAACATTCTTTCTGAAAGTTCAGTGATTGGCACATCGGTTGGGATAACGTTCTCAGCAACCGATGGCGATGGTTCAGATACCATTAGCTATGCATTGTCTGACGATGCTGGAGGCTTGTTTACTGTTGATCCGGAGACAGGTGAAGTGACGGTCGCTGGTGCGTTGGATTATGAAACCGCGACGAATCACAACATTACGGTAATCGCGACGTCCACGGATGGCACGACTTCAAGCCAAACCTTTAATATTGCGCTTACGGATGATACGTCGGAGTTTTCTGCAACCGCGATTACCGAGACAGACGCAGCCGCAGATACTGTCTCTGAAAGTGCAGCAATCGGTGACAGCGTGGGGGTGACCTTCAATTCGGTCGATGGTGATGGTACCGATAGCATCACGTTTACCCTAACTGATAATGCAG
>NZ_JBGONO010000018.1:0-121441 GCF_041439165.1 Enterovibrio sp. FF113
GTTTGAATAGCCGAACCTCGCCTTTTGCCTTTGCAAGCAGCCCTTGGGATGCTTGATCTTTTCTGGCCACTGATGGCTTGTTTGCAACACTTTCAATGGTAAGCGGCGATCCAAAACCAAACCGCTTTTTTGTTGAGAAAACCACTGTGGTTTGGCGCTCAAAGTCGCTGCTTACATGTAAGTAAAATTACAGCGTATAACATTTTAATAGACATCAAAGTGGTGCATTTAAACACCCCAACATGTCCCATAATAACGGATGCCCACTTTTTCTTAGTGAGCAACATATTGTTTTCAAAAACCTTATTGCGCACATCTCAAAGTTCGCAAGAGGAAACACCCCAAAACGGCGTCGGTGAATATTATGCACCGTCATTAGCTAAACTGGATGCATTCACAGTATCCAAAAGGCAGTAAAACAACAATGACGTCCCCCTTTCTTCAAATGATAAGCGAGAAAATGTATGTTCAACGCTACGCGAAGCGGACCATACAAGCGTACCTTCATTGGATCTCAACTTACATCCGGTTTCATCAAATGCGTCACCCTTCAACAATGGGCGATAAAGAAGTCGAAGAGTTCCTCAATGATCTCGTGAACAAAAAAGATGTAGCGGCAAACACACAAGCGCTGGCTCTAAACGCCTTGGCCTTTCTTTACAAAGAAATTCTTGATAGCCCACTGTCACTAAAGCTGAATTTCGTTTCAAGCCAAAAAAAGCAAAAGCTTCCTGAAGTGCTCACACACAGTGAAATAAAACGCTTTTTAGATTGCTGCCCGCCCACGCACCATCTCGCCTGCTCGCTCATGTATGGCAGCGGTTTACGCCTGATGGAAGCGGTGCGTCTGCGCGTAAAAGACGTTGATTTTGATTTTCGCTGCATCAAAGTTATCGATGGTAAAGGCGGCAAGAACCGTGTCGTCACACTCGCCCCCGAGCTATTCAATGCCCTTCGTGCTCAAATTCAACACGTCGATTATGTGTTGAACCTAGATAATAACAATCCGCGTTTCTCCGGCGTATGGATGCCACACAGGCTTCGAGAAAAATACCAAACCCAATCCCGAGCATTGCCATGGCAATACCTGTTCCCGTCCCAAAATCTCAGCGAAGACCCTGAAAGTGGTCTCGTTCGCCGCCATCACATTGACGAAAAGCAGGTGCAACGAGCCGTACGAACAACCACAAAATTGGCTGACATAAAAAAACATGTCACGCCACACACATTGCGCCACTCATTCGCGACACACTTACTGCAATCAGGGGCAGATATTCGTACTGTCCAAGCCCAACTAGGTCATTCTGATGTGCGAACCACACAAATCTATACGCATATTCTACAGAACGGTGCGCAGGGTGTGACCAGCCCACTCTCTCGTATATAGCCCTATATTTTGCCACGCTACCGCCCCTGAATAGACCTTCAGTAATGGGTAGTTAGACAATGTAATAATGTTATCGCCATGTGAGTAAGAATGGAGCACAGGAAAGTATTTTTGCAGGGGAAGTCTTGAATATGAGACGCGCTGTTAAATGTTGACTCAGTAAGCCTTTGCATTGACAGGTATTTATAATAGAAAGAAGCCGCAACACTCGCTGCGGCTTTGACACTAAATATTGATGGCGTTAACCGTCCATTTCGGCGATTTTTACTTTCCATGTATCCGGGCCAATTTGGTGCGCGTTGTCTCCGCGCGAATCAACCGCCACGGTCACTGGCATGTCTTCCACGTCAAACTCGTAAATGGCTTCCATTCCCAAGTCTTCAAACGCGACTACGCGCGCTTTTTTGATTGCCTTAGCAACCAAATAAGCCGCACCACCAACTGCCATCAAATACACCGCTTTATGCTGCTTGATAGATTCAACCGTCGCAGGGCCGCGCTCGGCTTTACCGATCATGCCCATTAGGCCTGTGTCACCTAGCATCATCTCGGTGAACTTATCCATGCGCGTTGAGGTTGTTGGGCCTGCAGGGCCTACCGCTTCGTCGCCCACAGCATCAACAGGACCAACGTAATAGATGAAGCGACCGTTGAAGTCCACACCTTCTGGCAGGCCTTCACCGTTGTTCAACATTTCTTGAATACGTTTATGCGCGGCATCGCGACCGGTTAAGATCTTGCCAGACAGAAGCACAGTTTCGCCGGTTTTCCACTCTTGGATGTCATCTTTGGTGATATTGTCTAGGTTCACCCGACGAACATTTTCGCCCACTTCCCATGTCACTTCTGGCCATTCTTCTAGCTTTGGTGGCACCAATTCCGCAGGGCCTGAGCCGTCAAGGGTGAAATGCACGTGGCGCGTTGCCGCACAGTTCGGGATCAAACAAACGGGTTTAGACGCCGCATGGGTCGGGGCGGTTTTGATCTTCACATCAACCACGGTGGTCAAGCCACCAAGGCCTTGTGCGCCAATACCGAGTCGATTTACACGGTCAAAAATATCTAAACGAAGTTCTTCTTCCGCATTTTGCGGGCCGCGATCGATAAGCTCTTGAATGTCGATGTGTTCCATCAACGATTCTTTCGCCAGTACTGCCGCTTTCTCAGCCGTACCGCCAATGCCTATACCCAGCATACCCGGTGGACACCAACCCGCCCCCATGGTTGGCAGCGTTTTTTCTACCCACGCCGCTACATCGTCAGAAGGGTTCAGCATTACCATTTTGGTTTTGTTTTCTGAACCGCCGCCCTTGGCTGCAATTTGAATTTCTACCGTGTTGCCTGGCACCATATTGATGTGCACAACCGCTGGCGTATTGTCTTTAGTATTAAGACGTTTGCCTGCAGGGTCAGCAACCACAGACGCACGCAGAGGGTTATCGGAATTGTTGTAAGCGCGGCGTACACCTTCATCGACCATTTGCTGCACGGTCATGTCGCCTTCCCACTGAACATTCATACCAATGTTCACAAAGCAGGTGACGATCCCCGTATCCTGACAAATCGGGCGTTTGCCCTCGGCAGACATACGAGAGTTAATAAGAATTTGCGCGATGGCGTCTTTAGCTGCTTGGCTTTGCTCTTTGTTGTAGGCCTTTTCAAGGGCTTGAACAAAATCGATAGGGTGATAGTAAGAAATGTACTGCAGGGCGTCAGCGACACTGTCGATAACGTCTTCCTTACGAATGACGGTCATAGTTGCCTCTTTCATTGTTATGATTCCTTGGCGCTGCCTGCTCGCTTATTGGTGCGGGCTAAACAGAGCTTCCAGTAAAGCGTTCTTATAGTCAAAGCGTAGGCCGCTTTTGGGGGAGCGACCTAACTGTATCTTTGTATGTGTCAAACACATGATAGACAGGCATCATGCCCGAAACCGTTCGTGTGTTTTGCTTTCCACGTTGTGCTAAATGCAAAAACTGCCTGTTGGCGGCTTGAGTATAAACCCCGCGAATATGATACTCTTACGACCCAATCAGCGCCAATTGACGCATCAATGCCGATCACAAAAACACGAAAATGACAGAATCCAGACGAACGCCTATCTCTTTGCAGTTTCTTGAGTACTCTCCGTCAGCGCTCACGTCCTTATTTTCTCGAATCGAACATTTGCCTTGGGCCATGCTGCTGCAATCTGCTGCGCAGTCACACCCCGACAATCGATTCGACATTCTCGTTGCCGATCCCATTGCCACTTTGTGCAACGAAAACGGCATTAACCTAATTCGCTATCGTGATGGACGAACATCTGCCAGCGAGACAGATCCGTTTGAAGAACTTCACGCACTGCAAACAGCACTGCTTCCGAAACTTGACCATATCGCCCCTTGGCCTTTCTTAGGCGGCGCGTTAGGGTATTTCAGTTACGATTTAGGGCGTCAGGTCGAAACACTGCCAGCATTAGCCATGCGGGATATCGATATCCCCGATCTAGCAATCGGCATTTATGATTGGGCGATCATTGCTGATCATCAGGAAAAGAAAATGGTTGTCATTCAGCCTGAAGGTGAGCAGCGTTTGGTTTGGCTGAATAAACAATGTGCGCCTGAGCAACAAGACTTTACGCTTGAAGGCCAATGGCAAGCGAACATGACGCCGCAAAGCTATACCGAGAAGTTCAATTGCGTACAGGCATACCTCACATCCGGGGACTGCTATCAAATTAACTTAGCACAACGTTTTGAAGCCCCTTATCTTGGCAGCGAATGGGAAGCGTATCAGCGTCTTGCCCACATTAATGGGGCGCCATTTTCTGGGTTTATGCGCATGGAAGACAGCGCCATTCTTTCTGTGTCGCCAGAACGTTTCTTGCAACTGCATGACCAAGCCATCGAAACCAAACCGATTAAAGGCACGCGTCCTCGAAGCGACGATCCAAAAGTAGATGCAGATAACATCCACTGCTTACAACATGCAGAGAAAGATCGCGCAGAAAACCTGATGATCGTGGACCTGCTTCGTAATGATATTGGCCGTGTTGCCTCGCCAGGTTCAGTAAATGTGCCTAAACTTTTTAATATTGAGACATTCCCAGCCGTTCACCACATGGTCAGTACAGTAACGGGAACGCTCTCGGAAGGAAAACATGCCACGGATTTGCTCCGCGCGTGCTTCCCTGGCGGTTCCATTACCGGCGCACCAAAGGTCAGAGCAATGGAAATCATTGAAGAACTCGAACCTCACCGTCGAAGCATTTATTGTGGCAGCATGGGATATATCAGCCGTTGCGGCACGATGGACACAAGCATCACGATTCGCACGCTTGTTTGTCATAAACAACGTATCTATGCATGGGCAGGCGGTGGCGTTGTTGCAGACAGTGAAGCCGCATCGGAATTTCAAGAAACATTAGACAAACTCAGCAAAATACTGCCGACCTTGTCTAAGTAAAATAGCTTTCGTCAGTATGGTCTTCCCATACGCAGCCTTCATACACAGTATTGGCAAACACAGTATTGCAAGCACCTAGGAAGTACGCATGGAAAATGCAGCAAGGATGAACAGCACAAACACGTTGAATCAATCTGCTATTTTGGCGCCTCAGACGCGCCAAAGCCCCATGCGACCCCTTTCTCGAAACTGGCTGGTTCAACGCTTTAGCCTCAGCCCCAGCCACAATTACGACGAGCGCGTGATACAACGCGCTACCGACGCCATGAAACGCCAGGTAGGGAGTGAGTTACGCCCTGCAGCCGTGATGATTGCGCTGGCAGAGAGAAACGGTGAATTGCATGTCTTGCTAACCAAGCGCGCCACGCATTTGAAGCATCACCCCGGCCAAATTAGTTTCCCTGGCGGCAAAGTCGAAAATTCAGACCAAGACATCGTCGAAACGGCGATCAGAGAAATGGAAGAAGAGATCGGTGTCTGCACAAATCGTGATGATCTTCTCGGCTGTTTGGCGTCATTACCTACCGTCAGTGGGTATCTCGTCACACCGGTTATCGCATTTGTTGATCCTTCTTACTCCCCCATCATCGATTCCAACGAAGTCGATACGCTCTTTGAAGTTCCACTCGCTCAATTTTTGAGACGAAAAGCCATCCGCAAGCAACCCTTTCTCGTTCGCGGAAATACCTACGACATCTATGCCATGAGCTACCAAGAACACCTGATTTGGGGCGTTACCGCACAAATACTTCATTCGCTCAGCCGGCAACTTTCCCTAAACTAATTTTTATTTTATAAACTATTTTTAGGGTGTTTAAACATAGTTTTTAAACCATAAAAATTGACGAAGGCGTCAGAACAATTAAATTCGTCGCACGAATTATTATTGCCACAAAAAGTGATCTTCATCACTTTATCGTATGCAAAAATGTAAATAATACGCATCAGATTCAGATCCGTTCCGTATTATTTTGGTGACTAATTGATGAATACTCACTCCACCGTAACTTCCAGCGCAGACAAAATGAAGTGGTCAGCGCAAGACACAACTTGGATGCTATCGCTGTTCGGAACAGCTGTAGGTGCAGGTATCCTCTTTCTTCCAATCAATGCAGGCTTAAACGGATTCTGGCCCCTGGTTGCTCTCGCTGTTCTGGTAGGTCCTATGACTTATCTGGCTCACCGTGGTTTGGCACGTTTTGTACTGTCATCTAAAAAACCAGGTAGCGACATTACTGAAGTGGTTGAAGAGCACTTCGGCGCGACAGCGGGTAAACTCATCACTTTGCTATACTTTTTCGCGATTTACCCAATCGTTCTGATTTACGGCGTTGGTATTACCAACACGGTTGACTCTTTCATGGTTAACCAGCTAGGCATGGAATCACTTCCACGCGCTGTACTTTCAATTGTTCTTATCCTTGGCATGATGTCTGTCATGCTGGCTGGTGAGAAACTGATGTTGAAAGTGACTCAGTTCTTGGTTTACCCGCTAGTGACCATCCTACTGTTCATGTCTGTTTACCTTATCCCTGATTGGAACATGTCTGCACTGCAGCAAGTACCTACTGTGGCCGATTTCTGGACCACGATCTGGATTTCTATTCCTGTATTGGTCTTCGCGTTTAACCACAGCCCTGCAATCTCTGCATTCTCTATGGCACAAACGCGCAACTACGGTGACGACGCAGAACGTAAAGCGAAACAAATCCTGATTCGCACGTCTGGTATGTTGCTTGGCTTCGTTATGCTGTTCGTGTTCTCTTGCGTACTCAGCCTAACGCCTGCTGACCTTGCAGAAGCAAAAGCGCAAAACTTGGCGGTTCTGTCATACCTTGCGAACAAGCACGACAGCCCATTCATTTCTTACTTGGGTCCTGTTGTTGCGTTCGTTGCTATCGTCTCTTCTTTCTTCGGTCACTACATGGGTGCACGTGAAGGTCTGAACGGTCTAATCATCAAGCAACTGCGTTCACGCAACAAAACAGTTAACTTGAAGAAAATCGACATGTTCACCGTGACGTTCGTTATCATCACTAGCTGGATTGTAGCAACCATCAACCCAAGCATTCTGGGCATGATCGAGTCACTGGGTGGCCCAATCATCGCAACGATTCTGTTCATCATGCCGATGTACGCAATCAAGAAAGTACCCGCGATGCAGAAGTACGGTGGTAAGGCGAGCAACATCTTCGTGACCTTCATGGGTCTAGTAGCAATTTCAGCGATTATGTACAGTTTCGTATCGTAATAAATCGTGTAGAATAGCCACGAATTATAGAGCAGGATGCTTTTCACGCATCTTGCTCTTTTTGCTTTCTAAATCAGTAACCCCAGACTTCTCCTACGGTACTGATTTACGTCGCCTCCATGGATGGATAAACGAAAAACTAAATCCAAATGTTCGCTTTATGTAAAACGCGGGCATTGACTGAGGTATGACTAATGATCAGCGTTTTTGACATCTTCAAGATCGGTGTAGGCCCTTCAAGCTCTCACACTGTCGGCCCAATGAAAGCCGGCAAATCTTTCATCGACGATTTGCGTAGCAAAGAAATGCTCCGTGACACGACCAAAATCACCGTTGATGTCTATGGCTCACTCTCTCTTACAGGTAAAGGTCACCATACCGATGTCGCGATCATCATGGGTTTGGCGGGTAACACCCCTGAACATGTAGATATCGATAGCATTCCGGGCTTTATCGCACGCGTTGAAGAAACCGAGCGTATGCCCGTTGGCATGCATTGCCATACGGTGGATTTCCCACGTAATGGTGGCATGAACTTCCACAACACCAATTTGCCATTGCACGAAAACGGCATGCAAATTCATGCGTGGAACGGCGAAGAGAAGATCTACACCAAAACGTATTACTCTATCGGCGGTGGTTTCATCGTTGATGAAGAAAACTTTGGCAAAGAAGACGCTAACAAAATCAAAGTCCCTTACGATTTCAACAGCGCTGAAGAACTGCTGAGTCATTGTAAAGAAACCGGATTGTCGATCAGTGCCGTTGTCATGGCTAACATGCACGCCATGCACTCTGAAGAAGAGATCCAAACCTATTTCGGTAACATTTGGCGCACCATGCGCGAGTGTTTAGATCGCGGCATGAGCAACGAAGGTGTTCTACCTGGCCCTCTGCGCGTTCCACGTCGAGCTGCAGCGTTGCGTCAACAGCTTATCTCGTCTGAGAAATTCTCAAACGATCCGATGGCAGTGATTGACTGGGTAAACATGTTCGCGTTTGCAGTTAACGAAGAAAATGCAGCGGGCGGTCGCGTAGTCACAGCACCAACAAACGGCGCATGTGGCATCATCCCTGCGGTTTTGGCGTACTACGACAAGTTCATCCAGAACGTTGGCCCACGTGAATATATTCGCTACTTTGCAGTAACTGGCGCGATTGGTGGCCTTTACAAGCAAAACGCGTCTATTTCAGGTGCGGAAGTTGGTTGTCAGGGTGAAGTGGGTGTTGCTTGTTCTATGGCTGCAGCCGGTCTTGCTGAACTGATGGGCGGTAGCGCACAACAGGTGTGTATTGCTGCTGAAATCGGCATGGAACACAACCTTGGTCTCACGTGTGACCCTGTCGCTGGTCAGGTACAGGTTCCTTGCATCGAACGTAATGGCATTGCTGCAATGAAAGCGATCAACTCAACGCGTATGGCGCTTCGCCGCTCGTCTGAGCCTCGTGTTTCTTTGGACAAGGTTATTGAGACCATGCTGGAAACCGGCAAAGACATGAACGCGAAATACCGCGAAACGTCTCAAGGCGGTCTAGCCATTAAAGTGATTTGCTAACACTCTCAGATCTGCCACGCGCATATCGCTAGGCTGACTGAAATAAGAAAACCGCCAATTTGGCGGTTTTCTTTTATTAATGGTAAACGTTTAATGTCCTTCGCTTTATATACCTGAGTGACCTCGATATACAGAATCACCCGCATGTTGAGGTGACTCGGGTATAAATCTACTCTCACGCAATCGCGAGCAGCCCCTCTTCTCTCACCACATGTTTCTCAGCCGCATCAATCGCTCGGTATAAACGCATTTTCGTTGCGCTTAACCCCAGCCCCAATACATTGCTGATCTCTTCCAACGACAAGTCATGCTCAAACCGGAGCACAAGAATTTCCTGCGCCGTTTTCGCTAACGATTTCACCGTATGTGAAATGCCATCTTCTGTTGTGACCGGACATTTTTCTTCACTGCCCGCTTCTTCTTGTGTCTCGTCAGAGACAAAGCGCTGTGCATGAGTCGCGCGCTTTTTTAAATAGCTTCTGCACTGGTTGTCTGCAATTGCATATAGCCAGCTTCTGAATGCTGCTTCGCCGCGGTAGGCATGGATGTAGCGGTAACTCCGCACTAAGGTTTCCTGCAATACGTCATCCGCATCATAAGGACACCCCAACCAAGCCATGCATCGACGATGTAATGGTGACAAATAGCAAGCGACCAGCTGGTCAAAGTAATTGCGGGCTAAGGGATGCCCCGCCTGAATCTTGTCTATTTGTTCACGCTCACTGTTCACACAGGTTGAATCCACTGAATGCATGTTAATACCCTCCTGGTATTCGGTGGTGAACACAACCTAGCCAATGCGGGATCAACAATCAAACGCTGTTTTCTATTCAGGCGTATCTAAAAAAACATACAAAAAACCGACAGGTCTAACCACTCTTAATGAACACTGTTTTATTTTCAGTGACTTACTGATGTCTATATAGAACGGCGTTCAATTACACTAAAGAATGTAGGTATTTATCATGTCTCATTAATTCTCATGGGTGGAACACAATATTAGAATCGAACACTGGTCTGACCATAAATTCAACCCTTCTAAATACTGACAAAATGCTGGAAATGGGGAGAACGCATAAGAAAAAGGTTAGAGGGGACAATCAAGTGTTGAGGGGGAAAGACGCGAAGTTCTTGGTCAATGAGACATTCTTCAGCCATTAAAAAACCCGCTCAATGAGCGGGTTCTTCGAAACGTATTACTGTCTGCCGTTACGCGGCAACTTGCTGTTCTTGTGTTTCCGTCGCTTTCACTGGTTTAGTGATAACTGACAGAACAACCGCAACACCCAGCATAACTGCACAAACAGTGTAAGCCATCACGTAGTTACCGGTCATGTCTACTGCAGTTGCAGCAACAACAGGACCAATGAAGCCACTCACACCCCAAGCGGTGTAAAGCACGCCATAGTTACCACCGTAGTTTTTCAAACCGTAGTAATCAGCAGTGATAGATGGGAATACCGCCAGAAGCGTACCGTAACCAACACCGGCAACAGCAGCGCCAACCATCAGGGTGAACTCAGTGTTGTAGGTTGCAAACATCATCATGTTGATGCCTTGCATGATGAAGGCCAGCATCAGGGTTTTTAGACCGCCGATTTTGTCAGACAAGATACCTGCTGCAACACGGCCACCAGAGTTAAAGATAGCCAGAACAACAACTAGGAAGGCGACTTGCGTCAAATCAGATTGGTTGATCGCGATAGAGGTAATGTTACCAATGACCATCAGACCCGCAGAAGACGCCAATGCGTACATCAGCCACAGTGAGTAAAACTGTGGCGTCTTAACCATCTCACGCCAACCTACGTTCATATCACCCGCGCCTTTCTTAGCCACGTAGCCAGCAGGTGCTTCTGGGGTGTAATCCGCAGGTGGGTTGTTAATAGTGCAAGCCAATGGCACAGCAAGAACCAAAATACCCACACCGAGGATCAAGAAACTGGTGTTAACACCGTAGTGAGTGATCAGAGTCGATGTCAGTGGCGCAAGGTAAACCGCAGCCAAACCAAAACCCGCAGCAATCAGGCCATTAACCAGACCTTTCTTCGAAGGGTGGAACCACTTCATTGCAGCAGGAGCAAGACACGCGTAACCGAAGCCGATACCACAACCTGTGATAACACCAAAGCTCAGCAGTAGCGTCATTGGCGTGGTAGCAAAGCTAGAAACGATCATGCCGATACCAACCATAACAACACCCAAGATCAACACTTTACGTGGACCCATACGGTCTTGAAGGTTACCCGCTACCAACAAAGAAATGGCGAAACAGATGGTTGCAACGGTGTAAGGCATTGATGCATCGGCGTTTGACCAACCCTGCTCTACCAAAGACTGTTTGAAAACAGACCATGCGTACAGAATACCAATACACATATTGATAAAGAAACCGGCAGCAAGAACGCCCGTAGCTTTGTTCAGTTTTTTCATGTTACAACTCAATAAAATCACGACTAAAAGGTGTCGCTGGAAAAACCCAAGTTCCAAGACCTAACTGCGTCACCTATAACAACAACCAAACCGTGTTAACGCTATGACTAATAAAGACATACGGCTAAAAACGGTTCAATTCCATAAATTATTTTTGGCATTTCTCAAATCGAGTGAGAACAACCAAAGCGCGCGGAGTCTAACAGGGATTCATAACGTGATCAAAATCTACTTTTATTTAACGCGAAAAAAGATTTTCGAATGATGAAGAAGTAGACAAGAAATGTAACATAGACAGCTTTATTACGACGGGTGAAATAGCAATAAGCTATTGTTATAATTAAATTTACATGAAAAATATTTTGTTACACCCTGACACATGTTAATGCCATTCGCACATAAAGTTACCGTGTCGTAACAAGCAAAATGACTACTTAACGGCGAAGCCTTTACTGTGTAAAAAATCACGCATAAATGGGCGCGATTCTTTGTCCAGCGTAGCTGAAATCTGTTCACTCCAGCTCATCGTTCTATTGCCACCTGTGCGCGTTGAATAGTATTCACGAACCACGTCGTCGTATTCGGCTAAGCGTGTTTTATCCATCGGCTGATATTTATCTTCGTGGACCATCAAATCAACAGGCAAACGGGGTTTAACTTCTGGGTCTTGCGCCGGATAACCTAAACACAAACCAAACAAAGGGACGACTTGTTCAGGAAGTTTAAGAAGATCACTGACTTTGTCAGGATTATTACGAAGCCCACCAATATATACGCCTCCCAACCCCATCGACTCTGCAGCAACCAATGCATTTTGCGCCATTAGCGCAGCATCTACCGCCCCGATTAACATTTGCTCCGCAAATCCGACTTTGGCATCCGGCTTTATCTGTAAGTGGCGATTGTAATCCGCACAGAAAACAAAGAATTCAGCCGCCTCCATCACATAGGCTTGATTGCCTGCATACTCAGCAAGCAAGCGACGTTTCTCTTTATCTACGACTCGAATGATGCTGGTGCACTGAATGAAACTCGATGTCGATGCTGCACGCGCACAGTCAATAATCGTGCAACGCTGTTCATCTGAAATTGGCGTGATCTCAAATTGACGAATCGAACGATGGGCTAAAAGCGTCTCTATGGCAGCATTCATGTTCTCATCCTTATCATTAGGGTAGGTATTATTCTCATCCGGTTCGGTCCTTACTATACCCAAACACGCAACCTCAAGATGCTTGTTTACGTATACCTGCGTGTTTCTCGCCATCGAATGGTCAAAATTTCATTGATAGCTTTCTCCGATTGGAATAAAAGTTAAAACCTTCTTTTATCTTACAATCGCATCAGGCATAGTTTGCACAAGTCAGATGATGAAGCCGCATGGATGTGTTTGGCACCATCACTAAAAGTTTATAAATAATAGGATCGTAGATTATGTTCGTAGTTATTTTTGGTCGTCCTGGTTGCCCATTCTGTGTGCGCGCGAAAGATCTGGCAGACAAATTGAAAGAAGAACGTGATGATTTCAACTACCGCTATGTTGATATCCACGCGGAAGGCATCAGCAAGGCCGACCTAGAGCAAACCGTCGGTAAACCTGTTGATACAGTGCCACAGATTTTCGTAGACCAAGATCACGTCGGCGGCTTTACTGAGTTCGAAGCCTACGCAAAAGCAAACCTAGGCTTGTACGACTAATCAATCGACGCGCTTCTGGCTGAGCAACCTCAAAATGCTCCGCTATATCGCTTTCAAAAGCCAGCCACGCGCTGGCTTTTTGTTGTTCAAAATCAGCGAAATAGCGACAAACCTCTTTCACCTCACACTTTTCAGTTCTAGTTCTGACAAGCACCTGAAATAAAATGCCATTTTTCTCACAACTTTAAATTACATTTGATGGCAAATGCGTATAATGCCCGCCAAGAAATCCCCCTTCCTCCCGCTGCGGATAATGGTTCAGTGAACATAGACGTCAACAACCTGCTCGTTCAAAACGATATACTCCTCCTATTCGTCGTACTGGCGATTGGCCTTGGCATCGGAAAAATCCGAATCGGTAGCTTTCAATTTGGAAACTCTATTGGCGTGCTGGTCACCGCACTTAGCTTTGGGCATGCAGGTTTCTCTTTTAGCCCTGAAGCACTGAATATCGGCTTTATGCTGTTTATCTTTTGCGTGGGCATTGAAGCGGGGCCGAACTTTTTCGGGATCTTCTTCCGTGACGGTAAATCCTATTTAGTCCTCGCTCTGACGGTATTGATCGCGTCGGTAGGCATCACCTTATTGATGCGTTATCAATTCGGTTTAGACAGCAGTATCGCAACAGGCATGATGGCAGGGGCGTTGACAGCAACACCCGTTTTAGTTGGCGCAAAAGACGCACTGAATGCCGGACTTGCAGGGGTAAATTACTCACCGCAAGAAATAGCCGCCATGATTGATAACCTAAGTGTTGGCTATGCCTTGGCCTATTTGGTGGGTTTGGTTAGCCTCATCGTGCTTGCCAACCTAATGCCGAAATTGCAAAAAGAAAACCTCGAACATTCAGCGCAACAAATCGCCATGGAACGTGGTTTGGGGGGCTCGTCACAGCGTAAAGTCTATTTGCCTATTATTCGCGCCTACCGTGTCGGCCCCGAACTCATTAACTGGGTCGATGGGCGTAACTTGCGTGAACTCGGCATTTACCGCCAAACAGGTTGTTACATCGAACGCATTCGCCGCAATGGCATATTGGCCAACCCTGATGGTGATGCCATTTTGCAAGAAGGTGATGAAATCGCGCTAGTGGGCTACCCCGATAGCCACGCACGTCTTGATCCTTCTTTCCGAAACGGCAAAGAGGTATTCGACCGAGACTTGCTCGACCTTCGCGTAGTGGAAGAAGAGATTGTGGTGAAAAATGACGCCATCATCGGCAAACGCCTGTCAGATCTGAATCTGTCAGAATACGGCTGCTTCTTAAACCGTGTCGTACGCGCACAAATTGAAATGCCCATGGACCACAATATTTTGCTATCAAAAGGTGATGTATTGCAGGTCAGTGGAGAAAAACGACGCGTATTGGGTTTAGCGGAGCGAATCGGCTTTATCTCTATTCATAGCCAGGTTTCGGACATGCTGGCGTTCTGCTCGTTTTTCATATTCGGTTTGATTTTCGGTCTAGTCACGATGACTTTCGGCCAAATGACACTAGGTCTGGGTAATGCGTCAGGCTTACTTATCGCAGGTATTTTGCTTGGCTTCCTTCGTGCCAACCACCCAACCTTTGGTTATGTGCCGCAAGGTGCAATCAACATGGTGAAAGAGCTTGGCCTGATGACCTTCATGGTCGGCGTGGGCCTAAGCGCGGGTGGCAACCTTTGGGAATACCTCCAACAAATGGGTTTCACCATTATGTTAGGCGCATTGGCCATCAGTGTTATTCCAGTGATTCTCGCCTATCTTGTAGGCGCCTATATCCTAAAAATGAACCGTGCTTTGTTGTTCGGGGCGATCATCGGTGCGCGTACCTGCGCACCTGCGATGGACATGATCAACCAACATGCTCGCAGTACCATTCCTGCACTAGGCTATGCTGGCACTTATGCCATTGCGAACGTTCTACTGACATTTGCAGGTACCCTGCTCGTCATACTCACCTAATTCGCTCGCATTCTCAGCCTGCGAGTCAGCTCAGATTCAGCGAACAGCGTTACACTGTTCGCTGGGTCGGCTATCAATTCTCACGCATTTCCCTGCTGACCCTTAATCTGTTGCCAAATATAGCTCTAGAGCAAAACGACAAACGGCATTTCCATGCTTCGTTTTGCCGCGAATAAAAAAGGTGCCTCGTTATGCGAATCCTGATTGTCGAAGATGACCCCTTGTTGAGTCATCACCTGAAAACAGAACTGCAAGCGCTTGGCAATCAAGCACATTGCGCCGCTACTGCCACCGAAGGCCTCTATATGGCCAAAGACTATCCGAACGATATTGCGATTGTCGACCTAGGTTTACCTGACCGTGATGGTGTTAGTCTCATCAAAGACATTCGCCATGCAGGTATTCGTATGCCCATTCTCGTGCTCACCGCTCGTGCTAACTGGCAAGACAAAGTCTCTGCATTGGATGCAGGTGGTGACGACTATTTGGTTAAACCATTCCAAAAAGAAGAACTGGTTGCTCGCTTGAACGCCCTCGTTCGTCGCAGCGCAGGCTTTATCAAACCGGAAATCAAAGCAGATAAAATCGTGGTGGATCTACTGGCAAAGAAAGTGACCGTCGACAACAATCCACTCGACTTGACGGCCTTCGAATATGATTTACTCGAATATCTTGTCCGCCATAACCGTCAAGTGGTTTCTAAGCAGCGACTGCTTGACGTACTTTATCAAGATCAAGAAGGCGACCCAAATACCATTGAAGTCATGATGAGTCGTTTGCGCAAGAAGCTAACACAAGCAGGACAAGACAACCCCATTTCCACCATTCGTGGTCAAGGGTACATTTTTGAAGTGCAGGTCAACTAACCGTCACACAACATAAAGCGGCGCGTGTTAAACAAACATCTTGAGGATACTCGGATATATGGCCACCAAAATAACACCACCGATCCATAAACGGGTCATTTCTACGTCAATCGCTATTATTCTGGTGTTTTCTTTGGCGTTTGGATTGTTGCTCAATCAACTCTACATCAATAGCTATATTGCGATCTATTCCGCCGATTTAGTCTCCGCCGTCCCTAATATTTTTAGTGAATTACGACGAGATAGAATTTTAGATCTCGATAAAGACGATCCATCAGATACGTTGTTAGCAAAGGATGCTAACTCAAATTATCTTGCATTTATCTGCGAAAAAGACCAACGCATGTTCTGGATGTCATCGGAAGCAAAACGCGACGGCATGGGCGATATCTGCGCCCATATCCCTTATGAAATGGGTGAGCCCGATCTTATCACCTATCGCGACAAGCCTTATGTGGTCCATTTCATCTCAGATGCAACCTACAACGACAGCAAACACTTCTTTTTACTGCGGGAAGTCTCGACACAACTTAACAGCTTGTCAGCGCTAAAACGTAAAACTTGGCTTTATGTTGCCTTGCTGTTTATAGGTGCAACGGGTTTACTTTATGCGGCATCCTACTGGAGCTTCAGCCCACTGCGTAAACTCGCTGATGAACTCAATGAAATTGCAGAGTCTCGACGGGAAAAACTCGACCAAGATTACCCCTCTGAACTTGAAGACGTGACGGAAGCGCTAAACCGAATGATCACACTTCGCAAAGAGCAAACGCTTCGTTATCGCCATGCCATGGATGATCTTGCACACAGTTTAAAAAGTCGCCTAGCGGCCACCAATGCGCTTTTGGATGACTCTACACTAGCACGTGATGTGATGAGTAAACGCATCGTCGAACAAGTCAGCCAAATGGATGACATGGTGCAGTATCAACTAAAACGTGCCTTGTTAGGTCAACAAGGTCTCGTGCGAGAAAGTACTTTATTACAACCTCAAGTTGATAGCCTGACGGGCATGTTCATCAAAATCTATAATGACAAATCTGTCACTGTTACGACTGAGTTTACAGGGTTACCTTCCCTGCCACTGAACAAAGACGATCTGACTGAATTACTGGGTAACTTATTGGAGAATGCATTTCGATATTGCATCAGCCAAGTTCGTATTCGAACGGTGGAAACCTCTGACAGTTATCTGCTGATCATCGAAGATGATGGCCCTGGCGTAGCTGATGCGTTCCGCGATTCCATCTTTCAGCGCGGCGTGCGTGCTGATCAATTGAATCCAGGCACAGGTATTGGTCTTGCCGTGTGTGATGACATTGTCCAAAGCTATGAAGGCTCAATCACTGTCAGCACATCAGATCTTCAAGGCGCCGCATTTGCTCTGTCGTTTCCAAAGCATCATTAATATGGATCGAGATAGTCTGCTTTACGTTCTTGGTTCTAGGTTCTAGGTTCTAGGTTCATACAAAAAAAGCCGCATCATCATGCGGCCTTTCTTATTGAATCTCGGTTTAGTTCTAAATGCGCTGTTAATCTGCGTTCAACAGATCATCTTTCGCCGCCAGTAAATACTGATACATCGACCAATACGTCAAACCCGTTGCAACATACAGTGCTGCGTAACCAATATAGGTAATGATTTCATTGTCATGCCAAAGCAGCATGGTCAGCGCAAACATTTGAGCTGCTGTCTTGAATTTACCCACCCACGAAACTGCAACGCTAGCGCGTTTACCCAGCTCTGCCATCCATTCTCGCAATGCTGAAATGATCACTTCTCGCGCAATCATAGTCGCAGCAGGAATTGTCACCCAGAACGAATGGTAATGCTCTGCAATAAGGACCAATGCAATCGCCACCATCACCTTGTCTGCAACAGGGTCAAGAAACGCACCAAACCGCGTGGTTTGGTTGAGCGTTCTCGCCAGAAAGCCATCAAGCCAATCAGTGAAGCCCGCGATAACAAAAATAAGTGCAGCAGCAAACGCCGACCACTCATAGGGTAAGTAAAACGCGACAACAAAAACGGGAATTAATGCGATGCGTAGTAGAGTCAGGATAATGGGGATATTCAGTCGCATACTTGTAATAATTTGTGAGTGTCGGCGTTATGGTGCTTGAAAGTCACTGCTGTTGCAATGAGGAATGAATTTTCTCTGCCAAAACTCGGCTAATTCCTGGTACTTTGGCTATTTCTTCAACAGATGCTCGCTTAAGTTCCTGAATTCCGCCCAAGTATTTAAGCAACGCTTGTCGACGCTTCGGCCCAACACCTTCGATTTCTTGCAACACACTGCTTTTTCGCACTTTCGCGCGCTTGGCTCTGTGCCCAGAAATCGCATGGTTATGACTTTCGTCGCGAATATGCTGAATCAGGTGCAGTGCGGGCGAATCCGACGGCATAGAAAACTCTTCGCCGCTAACTTTTATCAACGTCTCGAGCCCAGGGCGGCGTGTGGTGCCTTTTGCGACCCCTAACAGTAGCGGATGCCTTGGCCAATCATCTAGAAGCGGTCTAACGACCTCCCACGCTTTATTCAGCTGCCCTTTACCACCATCAATAAGAATGATGTCTGGGATTTTGTCAGGATCGGTTTGCTTACTGTAACGACGCTCAAGCACCTGCGCCATAGCAGCATAATCATCGCCACCCGTGATACCGGTGATGTTATAACGACGATATTCTGGTTTTACTGGGCCGTCTTGATTAAATACCACGCAAGATGCCACTGTCTGCTCACCCATGGTGTGGCTGATATCAAAACATTCCATCCGTTTGATCGGTTCAAGATCTAGCGCATCCGCCAGCACGGAGAAACGATTATGTATCGTCATCTTCTGGTTGATCTTAGTCGTTAACGCCGTGGCGGCATTGGTTTGTGCTAGCTTCAAAAAACGTGCGCGCGCACCTCGAGGCTTGCTCTGCAAATGCACTTTTCGACCTGCGATCTCCGACAAGGCAGTGGCAAGGGATTCTATCTCGTCACCTAAATCCTGCCCTATCAAAATGCTGGTAGGAATAGTGCGCCCTTCTGCTTGATTAAAATAAAACTGACTAACGAAACTCGACACCAGTTCATTGATATCAGTATTGGCGGGCATTTTCGGAAAATAGCTACGGCTGCCAAGCACTTTACCTTGGCGCAAAAACAACACGTGGATACACGCAATGCCATTCTCAATAGACACGCCAATCGCATCCAAGTCATCTTCACTGTTTTGAGAAACAAATTGTTGTTCCTGAACACGACGAAGCGCCTGAATTTGATCTCGGTATTGGGCGGCTTTTTCAAACGCCAACTCTTTGCTGGCCAGCTCCATTTTTTCCACCAGCGTAGAGAAAACCTGTTGGTCTTTGCCTTGCAAAAATAAGCGCGTGAAGTTGACCAACTCTGCGTAGTCGTCATCGGAAATAATGCCACTCACGCAAGGTCCTGCACATCGCCCAATTTGATACATCAAGCAAGGTCGTGAACGGTTGGCATACACCGAGTCTTCACATTGGCGAACAGGAAATATTTTCTGGAGAAGGTAAAGGCTTTGTCTTACCGCGCCCGCATCAGGAAACGGACCAAAATATTCACCTTTTCGCTTTTTCGCACCACGGTGAATCGACAAGCGAGGATGCTTGCTGGCAGACAGGAAAATATAAGGATATGACTTATCATCACGCAGCAATACGTTGTATCGCGGCAAGTGCTGCTTGATGAGATTATGCTCAAGAATGAGCGCTTCGGTTTCGCTGTGAGTGATCGTAACTTCTACATTGGTGATATTTTTCACCAATGCACGCGTTTTCTCCCCCACCACATTTGTGCGAAAGTAGCTAGAAAGTCGCTTTTTCAGCGACTTTGCTTTACCGACGTAAATGATCTCTCCGGAAGCATCCATCATGCGATAGACGCCCGGTTTGTCAGAGACGGTTTTTAAGAAATTTTTGGCATCAAACACAGCGAACAGTTTTGGTTAGAGAGCTTCTGTATCTAGCATACCATGGCGAATTGCCAAATGGGTCAGTTCAACATCACCATTAATAGCTAACTTGCTGAACAAGCGGTACCGGTAGCTGTTAACTGTTTTGGGGCTAAGGTTCAATTGCTCAGAAATATCTGTCACCTTCTGCCCTTTCGTAATCATCATCATAATCTGCAGCTCGCGCTCAGAAAGATTCTTAAAAGGGTTCTCTGCATCCGGTGTAAATTGACTCAATGCCATTTGTTGTGCGATTTCTGGTGAAATATAGCGTTGACCGCTATTCACCGCGCGTATCGCATTCACCATTTCGTTCGCCCCCGCCCCTTTGGTCAGGTAACCTGCGGCACCGGCCTGCATGACTTTGGTCGGAAATGGGTTTTCTGTATGAATAGTTAGAACAATAATCTTAACATCGGGGTTATAACGCAGAAGCTTTCGTGTCGCTTCTAAACCTCCTATACCAGGCATGTTCATGTCCATCAAGATAATGTCTGCATGATTACTACGACACCACTTGACTGCTTCCTCACCGCTTTCGGCTTCCCCTACCACTTTTACACCACGTTCATCTTCGAGAAGACGACGTATCCCTGTGCGAACCAGCTCGTGATCATCTACAAGGAAAACACTAATCAAGCTTGTTTCTCCACTATGATTTTGGCTCGCCATGCGTCAGTATGACGCTCGACTTTGTGCTGCATCTTACTTGAGTTTAACCTAACAATAAAAGACCGAACACATTGAATCTGTGTAAGAGAGCATGTTTTTGAATTCAATGAGTCAAAAAATAACCAGCCTAGTCGTTAAAATTAGTCTTTCAGAAAATGACCAGATAAAAAACTCATCAATGACAAATAGTTAGAATGTGAAACCATTAATTGAGTGAATCAGTATATATCTAGTAATTCGTACATGAACTTATACTCAAAAGACATAATATATGGTTAATCTACTATGAGTACTATTCATTGGAATGCCATAACGAGCAAGGAGCACGGATAAGGTTATGAAACTTGGCATATTGTTGTGTGACGATCACTACCCCGAGTCCATTCCAACTTATGGTCACTACGACGATGCGTTCAAGCGTCTTTTTCAGGATAGCGCGATCAATAGCTATTCGACCTTTCGCTGCTTTGAAGAAGAGTATCCAAATAGCCCTGACGATTGCGATATCTGGCTTGTCACAGGCAGTAAATGGGGAGTCTACGACCCAGATTCGTGGATAAAAGCCGTCAGTGAATTCGTAAGACGCTGCGATGAAGCAAAACGCCCTTTGCTCGGCGTATGCTTCGGCCACCAGCTCATTCACCAAGCACTTGGTGGACGAGCAGATAAATCAAACAAAGGCTGGGGGATGGGTGTTTATCCCATCGAAAGCATGAACCGTGATCAAGGCTCCATGTCTTCACTGCCTACCGCACTCAATCTGATCGCATGCCATCAAGATCAGGTGCAATCTCCTGCACCTGACTTTAGTGTCATCGCGGGATCCACATTTTGCCCGTTTGCGATAACAGCAAAAGAGAACCACATTCTAACGATGCAGTGCCATCCGGAATTCACGCCTGACTTTTTAATCCAGCTAGTTGAGCGATTAAGAGAAAAAGCAGGCGATAAGGTTGTCGATAATGCCATTCGCTCTATCAAAGAACATGGCGGCGGTGATCGTGACTATGTCATCGCGTCAATGTTTGCTTTTGTCGAACATCAAACGCTTGAGCAATAATCGATTTCTGCGACATTTGCGTTTTCAATTTGCAACTCAAGTTGCCATGCCGCACAGCATCTAGTAACAAATCCTTGATTCTACTGGCATAGATCACTGGCATCTAAATTGCTCCTTCTTAGGTAACCCGTTGAAGGAGCATCAGAATGAACGACACCTCATCTGCGTTAAATAAACCGCTGATTTTTGTTGGCCCTCCTCGATCTGGGGTAACCTTCATTTCTGATCTCATCTTTCATCATCGCGATCTGTGCTGGCTCGATAAGAACTTTGAAAAACACCCACGATCTGATTGGCAACATCGACTCTTTCACCATGCATCGGGTTGGCGAAACCATGCGGCACAATCATCTTCTCTTCTTGGAAGCCTTGCGAAAGAGTTTTCACCGGTACCTTCTGAAGCGATTTCTTTTTGGGACGAATCAACCCGTGACGACATTGATTTTGATCGCGGTTTTCTGCGTGGAAAACACGCCACGCCGATGGAAATTACAACCATAAAAGACGTATTGGCGAAACGCTTAATCCTTTCACAAAAAGCGCAACTCGGTTTGCGTTTTACTGGCCCCGCCAGACTCTGCTTTTTGCACAGCATTTTTCCCGATGCTAAATTCGTCAATATCGTGCGTGATCCCGCCTCCACAGTGCACTCCATGATTTCGACGGAAGAATGGGAGTATTTAGGCAGACATTTACTCTGGTGGCGCGGCGCGTACTCTTTGCAGGAGCTGGCGCAATACGACATGCTGCGCGACCATGCCGTCGCAGGCACTGCTTTTCAATTAAACAAGTTAATGCAAACCACCAAGCAGGAAGTACAAGAGCTTGATCTCGATTTAATCACGATCAATTACGAAGATTTCGTCAAACAGCCGCAAGACGCTGTCTCGCAGATTTTGTCTCATGCAGGACTGCCCGCCAGCAAAACGATTGATGCGGCGCTAAAACAAAACGAGATCCGTGGCAGCAACAAGGTCCTAAAAATGCCCGCAACCGACATCAATACGGTTTATACCTGGTGCCCCGCTCACTGAGCAGTTTATTCTCCTCTCAATCTTCCATTTACTACTCTCGGCAAGTGTATCAAAAGGTCATGCATTTTATGCATGACCTTTTTGCGTTCAATTCATTTGCTTCATAGTGTTGATGCCACTACTCTACGCGCCTTTCAATCTCTGGGATCGACATGAACTCGCAATCACTTTCCGCCCAGTTAACACGTTGGCTAGCTGTGCTGATTATTACCCTGATCGGTGTTCATCATTGTGCGCCACTACAACGTGCGCTCTCAGATTACGCCGTGGATGGTGGCTGTCACCAGCGACACCACATGGAATCACCAGAGTAAGCTGAACAACCGCCCTTGATATCAAACACTTTATTAACACCCACTTTTTATACTCAATTTTAAGGTACATCTATGAGCATTTTCCGGTTCCCACTAATGGTATGGCTGGGGATAGGGATTTTGATTATCAGCCTAGGGATCAGGCAATCTTTCGGCATTTTCATGATGCCGATCAGCGACACGTTCCAATCAGGACGTGAATTTTTTAGCCTTGCCATTGCCGTGCAAAACCTCATGTTTGGCATGTTCCAACCTTTTATCGGTATGGCAGCAGATCGCTTCGGCGCTAAACGCATTGTCGCTTTAGGCGGTATTGCCTACGCTCTGGGTCTGTATCTCACATCTATCGCCACCAGCTCTGGCGTTTTGTTCTTGTCTATCGGTGTTTTAGTCGGTCTTGGTCTGAGTGCAACCAGCTATGTCATCGTGCTAGGCGCTGTGGCGAAAGTCGTGCCGGCAGAGCACACAGCCAAAGCGTTTGGTCTGACAACCGCGGCAGGTTCGTTCGGCATGTTTGCCGTGATCCCCGGCGCGCAAAGTATGCTGGCAAACTACGATTGGCAAACGGCCATGCAAGTATTCGCCGTGCTGTGTACGGTGATCATCGCCTTTTCAGTATTCATGAAGAGTGCGACAAGTGAGGGGCAATCACAAACCACAGCAGACACCCAAACCTTGCGTCAAGCGCTGGCAGAAGCTTTTCGCCATCCGGGCTATTGGTTTATCCATGCAGGCTTCTTTGTATGTGGTTTTCAGGTGATGTTTATTGCCACCCACTTGCCTAGCTACATTGCGGATAAAGGGTTACCGGGCAATACCGCAGCGATGGCATTGGCTTATGTGGGAATATTCAATATTTTTGGCTCCTATTTTTGGGGCGTGATGGGTGACCGATTCAACAAGCGCTATGTGATGACGAGCCTTTATCTGATGCGAGCCGTTGTGCTTTCTTTGTTTGTGACACTGCCACTGACAACAGAAACCGCGATCGTATTTGGCGCGGCTATCGGTTTTTGCTGGTTAGGCACAGTGCCGTTAACCTCTGGCCTAGTCAGACAAATCTTCGGCCCGCGTTACATGTCTACCCTCTATGGTTTGGTGTTCTTTACCCACCAAATTGGCAGCTTCTTGGGTGCGTGGGCAGGTGGCCGTATATACGACTTCTATGGTTCGTATACGCCAATCTGGTGGGCAACGGTTGTGCTAGCACTTGCTGCAGCACTGCTTCACCTTCCAATCAACGACAAACCGTTGGTTCGCGCGTCGCTGCAACCAGCGTAACTGTTGCAGGGGTTGGCTATAATTTGTGCCAACCCCTCAATGCCTCAATGCCTCAAACACACCTCCCGTAATAAACTGACTTGCCAATCTGTGCGTCAACAAGCAAAACACAAAAACGAACATGTTATGCTCTTTTTTGCTTACATTTTATTCAGCGACACGTTAGAAAAATGCCTTACGGAATGCTAAGTTTTTAATATGGCGCGAACAAATGTACTGCGCCCGTTTCAGGGAATTTTGACACAGAGATAGACGTATTGAGATGATTTCGGTATTTCGGTCGAAGTAAGAAACAGAGGTGATAACGCATGGGAAAATTGACGACACATGTTCTCGATACCGCGAGAGGTGTGCCAGCAAAGGGCATCAAAATCTCACTCTACCGTATCGGTGATGACGGGCTTCAGCCGCTGGTTTCAACCGTGACCAATGATGATGGCAGAACAGATGCTCCCCTGCTAATCGATGATGACTGTGCCCCAGGTCTTTACCAGCTTGTCTTTTCAACTGCCGCTTATTTTCGTTCGACGAATACGCCTCTTGAACCCATTCCTTTTCTGGATGACATCGTGATCCGATTTGGTGTATCCGATGCCACGAAACACTTTCATGTTCCTTTACTTGTTTCTCCTTATGGCTATTCCACATACCGAGGAAGTTAAAAAACCAGCCAGGGTGGCTGGTTTTTGTCTTATGGGTGGATGTTAATCACTCAAGATAGAGTAAGCCTCGGTGGATCTCCAATCCTTATCTTTAGCTGGTATATGACAACCCAAGCAATTCGGTTTCACATCCGGCAGACATTCGACAAAAAGAGAAGGCGTATAGCCTTCTCTTTTACATAAATCGGTCCTCGCCTGTCTGCGTTCACATAATGCAAACTCGTCAAACGTTGTTCGTGTCTATCCTTGATATCCCATTAGGCGCGGAATCCACAACACCACGTCGGGAGTCAAAATCATGATGACCAAGGCCACCAGCAATACACAAATAAACGGGATCACTTGTTTAATAATGCCCGCTAACGGTATGCCTGTGGTTCCATTTATCACGAACAACAGCACACCATAAGGCGGTGTTATCAGCCCGATCATCAGGTTCACAATCGTTATCACGCCAAAATGAACCAAATCGATACCTAACTCACGACACGCAGGAATAAACAGTGGAACGATAACCAAAATAACGGTTGTCGCATCCAGCAAGAAGCCCAGTGCAAGATAAATCAGATTAACGATGATCAGGAACGCCATTGGCGATAAATCAGCGGCTTCAATCATATTCGCGATAGAAGTTGGCACATTTTCCGTCGCAATGATGTAATTGAAGATTAGCGCTGAGCCAATCACCAAACCCACTGATGCTGATGAAAACGCACTTTCCTTCAGTGCCGCATACAGTTCTTTCAAACTAATAGAACGGTAAACGACTGCCGCCAGTATCAACGCATACGCTGCTGCGACTGCTGCTGCTTCCGTTGGTGTCGTCACACCACCATAAATACCAAACAACAGAATACCTGGCATTAAGAGTGTTGGTAACGCTCGGAAAGTTATCCCAGGAATGTCTTTCGTTGGTGTTTTAGGCTCTCTAGGAATATTCATTTTGGTCGCAAGATAGGTGTTCATTCCCATCAATACAGCGCCCATCAATAAACCCGGTAACAAGCCTGCGATAAACAAATAGCCAATCGAGGTATCCGACACCAAGGCATAAATCACCATCGGGATCGAAGGCGGGATAATAGGACCTATCGTCGCAGAAGCCGCCGTCACCGCAGCGGCATAAGCAGGCGGATAGCGTCCATCTTTGGTCATCATGTTAATGATAACTCGCCCGACGCCTGCCGCATCTGCGACCGCAGAGCCAGACATACCCGAAAAAATCAAACTGGAAACGATATTCACGTGACCCAGTCCACCTCGGAAATGCCCCACCATAGCCACACAGAATTGAAGCAGTCGATCCGTAATACTGCCCGCATTCATGATATTGGCAGCGGCAATAAACAGAGGAACCGCCAACAGGATAAAGCTGTTGTAGAAACCTTGAATAATCTGCTCACCAGCCAGTGCTAAATCTTGACCGCTCACCAAGAGATAAACGATAGCACCAATGATCATTGAAAATGATACTGGCGTACCGAATGCAGCCAAAAGCAACACAGTGACCAAGCATAGTGTTAACGCCAAACTCATTCTTCCACCTGCTCGTCCTTATCATCGTCTTGCACTTTGTAATTCGGATTCAAATACTGAATCAGTGCAATACCGTAGCGGAGAATAATGACGCCCAGAAATACCCCGTAAATGCTGAATACATAGTCGAGGCGCCATTTTAAGATCGCGCTCTTCTTGATCTTATAGAAAGTGATGTAGTCCCATGTCGGCAGAAAGCTGATGCCAAAACCGATGATGATGCCCAATGCAGACAAAATAAGAAAAATACGTTGTACCTTTCCCGGAACACTTAAAAAAAGAAGATCAAAGCGAATATGATCTTTGTTACGCAAACAAAATGCGCCCGTCCAAAAAATCACCCACAGCCAAAGTGTCAGCAGAAGCTCTGAAGACCAGCCAATAGGAGCATTAAGGACATATCGGGAGAATATTTGCGCACAAAAAATCAGGAACATTGCGGCCAACATAATGACCGCAACCCCATCTGCTATTCGCTGAAACCAAAGCAGAATAGTTTTCACGCGTTAAACCTCACAGGTTGTTGATGTTTTCCACCATGCCTTCCGGCCAGCTTTCAGAAAACTCAGACTCAAGGTACGCTTTTTGAACGTGTGAACGGAAAGCCTCTAGATTAGGCTCATACACTTTCAAGCCTTGCTCGCGGAAGAAATCCACCAACTCAGCTTCCAATGCCAGTTGGTTTTTGCGCCCATAAGCCGCAGCATCATCAGCCGCTTTCTGCATTTGGGTTTGCTGTTCAGGCGTTAAGTCATCCCACACTTTTTTCGATACCGCTAAATAGTTCAAATCCACCAAGTGATTCGTCAATACAATCTGCTTAGTCACTTCGTAGAACTTGGCATCTTTATCGGTTGGCAATGGGTTGTCTTGTCCGTCAACCGCGCCAGTTTGCAAAGCGGTATAAACTTCGGTAAAGGCCATTGGTGTTGGGTTTGCGCCCAGCGCTTTACCCAAGAACTGCCATGAATCTGAACCTGGCATACGCAGTTTCACACCCGCAAGATCTGCCGGTGTTTTCACTTCCTCATCAGTACGAAGGTTCAACTGACGACGACCTAGATAAATCACGCTAAGCAGTTTCACACCCAGCAGATCTTCCACTTCTTCTTTCAAAGGGTCCATGGCATCAGAATTAAACACCGCGACCTGATGGTCCGCATCACGATGCATGTAGCCCGCTGCGAAAATAGAAAAGGCAGGAATGAATTCGGCCAATTCTTGCGCCGATGCCATCGCCATATCAAGGTTGCCACGAGCAATGGCTTCTAGCTCAGTGCCTTGCTTAAACAATGAAGCATTCCAGTGCGGTTCAAACTCCGCAAAACTCGCTACGCCTGGCCCAAACACTTCCGTTAATGCAATTGCACGTTGGTCAGTTTCCGAACTTGGCGCCGATAAGCGCAACTTCATATCCGCAGCACTAGCAGCCGTTACAGAAAGCATCGCAATCGCCAACGTTGTTGCTTTCGTGACGTTGCTCAGCCAGCTTGCCGAGGATCTGGACAACAATTTCATACACCACTCCTTTGTATGGGCCCTTGTGATTCAAGTACCCAGCATTTGGTTTGCTTAATGACCCCCTTGGTCAAAAAATCAGCGCACCGTTTAACATGAACATAGCGTAGACGATCCGATTACGTCGTTGTTACCCAAATGTGTCTCATTTGTTAAAACATCACCCATTATTCATTTTGAGGGACATTTTTTGACTTATAGTGAATTCATAAAAATAAGACATATTCTTCGTTTTATTAGGACGAGAATGTGGATGTAGGTTAATCCAACGCTTGAGGCCAGAGGCAATGAACCTCTATGAAACGTTAAGAACAGATTTATTAAGAGGCGACTATAAACCCGGAAGCCGTCTGCGTATGGAGTCGCTAAAAACACGCTATGGCAGCGGTGTGAACTTATTACGCGAATGCCTGACGCGACTAGCCAGCGATGGCTTAGTGATTGCTGAAGGGCAAAAAGGGTTTCACGTCGCTAGCTTCTCAACCAAGAAGATGGAAGAGCTGACGCGGCTGCGCATTCTTCTTGAATCCAATGGCGCAGAGCAATCTTTTGTAAATGGCGATATGGAATGGGAAAGCAATCTGGTTGCTGCCCACCACAAGCTTGAGCATGTAGAGAGCAAAATGCGCAACAACATTGAAGACAACTTTATGATGTGGCATCGCTGTGATTACGAGTTCCATGCGGCATTGATTGGTGCCTGCGATTCGGAATTACACATGCACTACCATCGACAGATCTACGATCAGTTCCGACAGTTTGTGATGATGGAACTGCGCACTAATGGCTTTCGAGGCACACATATTATTGACGAACATCAGGTGATTTTAGAGGCCGCACTAAATCGTGACCTTCCGGCCTGTGTTCACGCATTGGAATCGCACTTAGGTGGATTTGTTGAGCGCTTACGTGAGTTTGGTGAACAACGCTAACTCTTCAATGTTTGGTAATTGCAAGTTTGGTCATTTCAAGCATGTCGATCACTGAACTCGTCGTCATCTGCGACACGCTCCCTGCATATCGCTATTAACTAATAAGGATATTCGCCCCACATGGAACCATTAAACCTTGCTGTCGTTGGTGCTGGTCTGATTGGCAAAAATCACATTCAGCTCATCCAAAGCAGCGAAGTCTGTCAGCTTGCAGCCATTGTCGACCCTTTTGAAGCCAGCATTGAACTCGCAAAAAAATGTGGCGTCCCGCACTTTTCTGATCTGAACGACATGCTTGCTACTTTACGTGTTGATGGCGTTATCCTTGCCACCCCTAACAACATGCATGTCGAGCAAACCAAAGTGTGCATGGAATACAAGGTTCCCGTCTTGATTGAAAAGCCCGTGGCACATTCAGTGGCAGAAGCGACGGAATTACTCAACATTGCAATGCGCTCTCCAGGTATTTGGGACACCCTATTGGTTGGACACCATCGTATGCATAGCCCCATCATCAAGCGGACACGAGAGCTAATTGACTCCGACGTGCTGGGAGCCTTGGTCGCCGTACAAGGTTGCGCACTGTTCTGTAAACCCGATGATTACTTTGACGCCGCACCATGGCGCACCAAAGAAGGCGGCGGCCCTATTCTGATTAATCTCATCCATGAAATTGGCAACCTTCGCTATTTATGCGGCGAAATTGTTGCGGTACAGGCCATGGCATCAAACCGTCGCCGCAACTTTGATGTGGAAGACACGGTGTCGATTAACCTCAGCTTTGCCAATGGCGCGTTGGGGACATTTTTACTCTCAGACACGGCAGCTTCTGGCTCTAGCTGGGAGCAAACCTCGCAAGAAAACAAAGCGTACGCCACGAGCACTGATGAAAATTGCTACCACATTGCAGGCACTGACGGCTCTATTTCAGTGCCTACCATGCGCCTTAAGCATTATCCGATAAAAGCTGATCGTTCTTGGTGGAAACCCTTTACCAGCGAAACCATTACCCTTGAGCGCAAAGATCCTTTGGTTGAGCAGCTTAATCATTTTTGTCGAGTGATACGCAAGCAAGAAAAACCCTTGGTAACAGTGCGAGATGGACTTCAGAACCTTCGTGTCACCGAAGCCGTTTTAGAAGCCGTGAAAACGGGAAGAACCGTATATATCGATGATATTGGGTAATATTTTCGGATTAGACAAGGAAGTAAATGATGAAATCAATACTGGTAATGAATGGCCCAAATCTCAACTTGTTAGGCCAACGTGAACCCGGCCTGTACGGCAACACAACGCTCGCGGATGTCGAAACACTCTGTCACGACGCCGCCCAGAAACACGGCGTGGCGATTGAGTTTATGCAAAGCAACCATGAAGGTGTCCTGATTGATGCTATGCATGATGCGGGAAGAAAAATCGCGAACGGTGACATGATCGGCGTGGTGTTTAATGCCGGTGCGTTTACCCATACGTCAGTGGCCTTACAAGATGCCATTAAAGGCGCACAAGTCCCTGTCATTGAAATTCATATTTCCAATGTCCATGCCCGTGAGGAATTTCGTCATCATTCTTATCTTTCCCCCGTTGCAGCAGGCATTGTTGTTGGGTTTGGCGTAAAAGGTTATGCACTGGCCATCGACGGACTCATGGCGACATACGGAGACGAGGCATGATCTACTCCATTGCAACTGTATGTTTGTCAGGCACCTTTCGTGAACGTATTGAAGCTATCGCAAAAGCCGGCTTTCGTGGCATCGAAATTTTCGAAAGTGATCTGATCACCCACAACGGTTCTGTGAAAGAAATCCGCCGTATGTTGGACGATCACGGTTTAGAAGTGGTGACCTATCAGCCCTTTCGAGACTTTGAAGGTTTACCTGCTCCTTATCGCCAAAAAGCCTTTGATCGCGCTGAGCGAAAATTCGACCTAATGGAAGCGTTGGGTACGGATCTGTTAATGGTCTGCAGCAATACATCACCGCATGCCTTGGGTGGTATTCAACGAGCAGCCGATGATTTTCATGAGTTAGGCGAGCGCGCATCGAAGCGTAATATGCGGATTGCTTATGAAGCGCTGGCATGGGGGAAATACGTCTATGACTATCGCGATTCGTGGGAAATCGTGCGTCGAGCGAACCATGATGCCGTTGGGCTGTGCCTAGACACCTTTCACATCTTCTCGCGCCAAACTGAGCTTGATACCATGCTCAACATTCCCGGTGACAGAATATTTCTCGTGCAAGTTGCGGATGCGCCAAGTTTGTCAATGGATCACCTAAGCTGGAGCCGACATTACCGTTGTTTCCCCGGCCAAGGTGATTTGCCGATTGACCACTTCGTCGCCAACATGCATGCAACAGGCTATGACGGCCCTTTCTCGCTGGAAATATTCAACGACCAGTTTCGTGCGGGATCAGCAGAGAAAACAGCGCGTGATGGATATCGTTCATTAGTGTTCGCCAACCACGCTGCGGAAAAAACACCCGACGAGGACGCAACGTCTATTCCCGTCGTGTCGCCACCTCGTGACATCGAATTCATTGAGTTTGCACTGAACGATACCGAGAAGAAAAGTCTCACCAAGCTGCTTTCTCAACTGGGTTTCAGCCATGCAGCGACACACAAAAAGAAACATGTTGAGTTGTGGCGACAAGGCAATATCAATCTGGTGATGAACATGGAGCCAGACAGTTTTGCACAGAACTTCCACCAGCATCACGGTGTTTCAGTCTGTGCGGTCGGCATGACCTGCGATAACGTGAAAGACATGGTGGAGCGAGCCAAGAAACTGGAATTCACCCCCGTTTATGGCAACCCAAACACCGACACACACGGTATTCCTGCCATTTATGGCCCAGGTGAAAGCTTGCTTTATATGGTGGATGGGTCAGAAAAACCGGCTCATTGGGAGCGTGAATTTCAGTGGCATAGCGATGTTGAGGCGCAGGCGTTTTTGAATAAAGTCGATCATATTGCGCTCTCGATGAGCTACGAAGAAATGCTCCACTCTGTGCTGGTGTTCCGTTCGATGTTCAGCATGCGAACCATGCCAACCGTGAATGTTACCGATCCCGGCGGTCTGATTCGAAGCCAAGCCCTACAAACGCCTGATCGCGGCGTGAGCTTTACCTTAAACAGCAGCCAAGCTTCACGCACGGTATCTAGCCGTATCCTCGATCAATACGCAGGCACGGGCGTGAACCATATTGCGCTCTCCACCAAAGATATTTTCGCGACGGCCGCGTTTATGGATGCCCAACAAACCACGACCTTACCGGCAACGGTCAATTACTACGACGATTTAGCGGCACGATTCGACCTGTCGGATGAAACTATTGCCAAGCTCAAGCGCTTTAATATTTTGTATGACGAAGATGAAAACGGCAGTTTCTACCAACTCTATACCACTTTGTTTGCAGGCAGATTCTGCTTTGAGATTGTCCAACGCAATGGATACACAGGGTTTGGTGCGGCAAATAGCCAAATGCGCCTGGCCATGCAAGCAGGAGAAATGGCCAAATAATCTCGTTTGGGGATAAATACATAGAAAATCAAAAAGGGAGCCATTTGGCTCCCTTGGTTTTAGGTTTTAGGTTTTACTTCTTAATCAGCTTTACTGTATTCACTCTGTTGCACTAACAAACGCGATCCAGTCTATCTGCTGACTATTCGCGGTCTTGGTCGAAATCACCATGGAAGTGACCATGATCAGACACTTCACGCGATGCAGATTTAATTTTCTGACCAATACTGTGTTGATTGCTAGATTCTTGCACCGACAAAGAACGCAGCAGTGTGCGCTGTTCAGGTTCATCTTCACGTCCATCCGCATAGAGATCATCACTCATCGCATAGAAGGTCGCCACGTAAGCTAGCGCTTTCGAGTTCACTCTTAACGCTTTGTTGCTCACGTTATTGAGATCATCACAGGCTTGGTGATAGCACTTGTCGTAAGCGACATCTACATCACCGCCAAATTGCTCGGCTTCCTCTGCGGATTTGATTTGTTCAGCCCCTGTAAACAGACCACCAAACGCAATTCCCCAATCGGCAAAGCCCGAGTAATCCGAACGTTTTGATAAGGCTTGCGGCACAGTGGATTCATCTTTATCAGTAAAGAACTCGTTGAACAGACCTTCGATGTGCGACGTACCTTCTGGTGGCTCAAAGTCACCTGGGTATGCATTGTCTGGGCTGTCTTTGGTATCTGACAAATCACCATCCATCACACCAAACACATAGTTTGGCGAGCCGATCATGTCGAAGTTGAGGTACATTTTAATCGGGTTGATTTCAAGATAACGCGCATCGACCAATTCACGCTGTGCCGCGGTGAGGTCTGCCGGATCAGTGACACCTTCCTCTTCCATGATTTGTGCTTGTGCATCGTTGTAATAACCGCCTAACACCTCTTCGGTGTAGTAGTTAGAACCGACCAAGCCAGCTTCTTCTGCCGCCCACCAAGCGAAACGGACTTTGTTCTTTTGGTTAACCGGAAGTTGCCTCATTTTCTTCTCTAGGCGAATCGCGTATTCCAAGATCCCCGCACTACCGGAACCGTTATCGTTAATGCCCGGTCCTTCTTGCACAGAATCCAAATGTGCGCCCAGCATCACGATCTGATCAGGGTTACCTTTTTTGGTTTCTGCTAGGAGGTTTTGTGTCACAACAACTTCGTCTTCAACACCGATATTCAACGCCGCAGCGACCGCATTCGATTGCGCAAGGTCATACCAAGCTTTACCGAGATCATAGCGAGCACCAAACGCAGGTATACCCGCTTCACTGTCACTGCCCAAGGTGCCGTTGACCACGGCTTTACGACCGTCATTGTTACCTTGGTTAAACACAATAGCGCCAACCGCACCTGCGTTTTCCGCATTCACGACTTTCGCATTGAATGTACAGCCACCACGCTGGATCACCGCCACTTTTCCGGTCACGTCTACGCCATCAAAATCGGCGGCTTCACAACCATCAGTATCATCGTAGTCTGGGGATTCAAAATCAAAATCGGGCGTCACAAAGGCAATGTCAGCGTTCAACGCGCCATCAGAACCACCAGAGTAAGACATGGCAGCATAGTCCGCCGGAATATCGTCCGTTGCATCACGTACATGAACAAGCGCTTGCCCATTGACGCTTAACGTTGTGCCATCTTGTTCAGACCAGCTTCTAAAATCGAAAGGTTGGAATGTGACATCGTAGCCATTCGCTTCCAGCGTGGCTTTGATATAATCCGCGGAATTAGCGTAACCTTCAGTCCCCGCAGCGCGTGTTGTTGAACTGCCATCGGGCGTTGGCACGGCCGCTACTTCCATGGCCTCAAGATGATCAACAAGATTCTTTTCCTTGATTGCCTTGCTAACTTTATTTGCAACCCACCTTGGATCTTCACAGCCTGCAAAACCCGTCAGCAATGCGGCACTCATTGCCACGACCAACAGCTTTCTACCACTAACGTTGAATGTGTTCATAGATGTCGTCCTTTTTATTTGACTAGATCAGTCAAACACTCAGGACTATATTCTTCCACACAATGTAAATGTAAATATTTGTTAACGGAAACAGGATCACAGTTTATTAAAGGAAAGATCATTGGTGTTAAATGGAATTAAATGACTCACCAAAGAGACGACATCTCAATTCGAAATATACAATGTAAAAGAAAAAGAGAACAAGAGGGTTTTAAATTTAGAATATTTATTAATACAAGAAACCAATATTAACCAACAAAGGCAGATGATCAACAGAAAATATAAACATAAGACTGAATAGGCATTCACTTTACGCGTTTTCTGGTGCTAGATCTCAAGCCTCATAATGTGCTGTGGGCCATTGGGCCCACCAAGATAGCGCTCATGTGTGTCTTCAAAGCCACCCTTGAGATAACACTGATATGCAACTGTATTTTTGCAGTTCACGGTCAAGTACAACCAATCTGCTTCTGGGAAATGCTCCTTCGCCATCTTCCCCAACAATAAGACCGCCGCTTTGCCTAATCCTTTCCCTTGCTGATTTAGATCAATCGCAAATTTCCTAAGCCCAATAGCATTCTCATCACAAGCATTACGTTGAGTAGAAAAATCTCGTTCAATTTTGAAGTACCCAACGACAACGCCATCAAGCATGACAACAAAATGTTCGGCGTTTCCTCTATCACTAGAAAGAAACGCATCAGGAAGGGCTGTATATTTCGCTTGTTCATCACCAAGTGTGATTTTCCGTATTTCATTTTCATGATCAGGTTTTAATTTTTCCAGACTTACCATAACCCCTCCTAATTTAACGAATAGTTATTGCCATTAGAATTCAATAAGAATGGTTTACACCCTGGCAAAGCATGACAGTAAGAGCCTATCCAATTTAAAATAAAAGCCATTTCAAAGACACAGAAAAGTACATTTTTGCTATTCATCCACCAAAATCAAACCCTAGGTCGAAAAAGCAAAACTATTGATACCCAAGTCATTGCTATTCCATTAATAAGAATGCTGTCAAAAAGCCAAGAGATAGCGCTATCACTTCCTGATGAGACCAAGGTTTAGTGCCATCTCATGGTACTATTTTGGTGAAAAACCAGCCCCAATCATTGTTCAATTTGCAAAGCAGAAAGCACGGCTCTCACCGTGTCTATTTATCACTTCTGCATGCTTGAAACTGTCTGAATTGATGACATTTGCGTTTAGAAATTAAGTCTACGCTTAAATTGGAAGAGCCTGACGACATACGGATATGAAAACAAATATATTTTGGCGTATACGCCCCATCCTTTTTACCATTTTTGGCTTTGCCATCAGCCATAACCTTTTCTTCATCATGCTCCCGATACGCATGAAGGAAACAGGCTATGAGACCTCAAATATTGGTCTCGCCATGAGTATGTTTGCCGTGGGCGCAATTTGTGCGGGGCTATTTGGCTCACGTGCCGTGCTGCGTGCAGGTCATATTCGGGCATTTGCATCCATGGCTGCGACGTTGTCGATTGTGTCCGTGATCCACAGTTACACCACGGACATTTGGCTCACTGGCGCGCTTAGGATGATCGCTGGGTTTTGCTATGTCACCTCGTTTATCACGCTGGAAAGCTGGCTCAACGTTTTAAGTGACCGAAGCAATCGAGGACGCGTTTACGGCACGTATCAGATTTGTTTTGCGATTGGTTTTGGTACTGCGCCCTTTCTGTTCAGTATGTTCAACGAGCAAGATCCACGCTTGTTCGGTTTGATCTCTGTTTTTCTTTGTTTCTCGCTCATCATCATGTCCATGAGCCGTTTACCGGCACCTGAATTGCCCGCGAGAAGCACGCCCATTACGCTAAAAAAACTCTGGGATTATTCCCCCTCGGGAACACTTTTGTGTTTTTGTGCGGGTTTGATTAACGCGTCAAGCGTGTCACTCATTTCGTTGTACGCGTACAGCAAAGGTATTTCGGGGATTTGGCTATCGCTTATTTTGGGTTCTTATCAAATGGGCGGGTTGCTTACCCAGTTTCCCACCGGATGGTTAGCGGACAGATATGACAAACGCGTCATCGCATCAGGGCTAATGGTGATGGGCGTGATCAGCAACAGTTTGATCGTACTCGATAACTTCCATCCCTACCCAATAGAGTTATTGGCGGTACTGTTCTGGATTTCCGGTGGTTCTGGCGTGGCATTGTTTCCGTTAGCAGTGACACAAGTGTTTGACCACATCGATCCAAAAGAAGCGATGCCCGTTACCAGCACTATGCAAATATTATTGGGCGCTGGCGGAGTGATCGGCCCGATTGTCGCCAGTTCTTTGATGAGCGAATTTAGCGTGGTGTGGCTCTATTACTACATCATTACGGTTCATGTTTTTGTGTTTGTGTTCCTCATGATCCGGAAGCTGTACGTCCGAACAGAAAAAATACCCTCAACCAACACGTTCAAGGTCAGTGTCCAACCTATTCCTGGGGCATCTGAGCTTGATCCTATGCTCGACTTTAAAGACACCAACACCACCAATCCAGAACTGAAACTCTTGATTGCTGCCCTGGGACAAAATCCCTCTGATCCGGGTTTGTTGATTAAACTCGCTCTGCAAGGCTCGGCATTGAATGCCAATGACGTCGCCAAAAATATTGTCATGGCCTATCCAAAACGTTCCGGAGAGATTCTGCGCCATCTCATCGAACAATTCCCTAAACGTCGTTTGGAAGTGGCGTATTCACTGCATGATTTGTTTCTTTTAAGGAAGGAACGCATTAATTCACTACTTCAAGATGCATTGCTCGATGGGGCGACACCTGATGAAGCCGCTTCAATTATGGATTTGATTGATGAGATCAAAGCAAAGCTGGACGAAGATCTGAACGTGGGAAGTACGGAGAATTTGAAACGAAACTGATGTGCCTATAAAGGTAAAATTTATATTCTATAGATACTTACAATGAAAAAATATTCATTTGAAAGTGTTGTAATTCCCATCTATGGACTACGCTTTAACTATGCATATGCACTTTGTTGTACAGAGGTAGTACTTGGTGAAAGTTGTTTATCAAGGTTTCATCGTTTTGTTGTGCTTGCATCTCGCTGGATGCAATGGCGATTTCATCTGGATCGGCAGCAATAGTGACCAAAGTACAGATACAGCGCAAACGGCTCCAAATTCCATTGATATTCAGACCGATGGAGAGACTGGAGCTCAAATACTCCTGCAACTTTCTCCCGGTCAAACGTTGCAGTTAAAAGTCATCACTTCTTCCGCTCCCCTCTCGAAATCGACACTCAATAATGGCGTTGTTTGGACATCTTCAGACAACAGTGTGCTTTCGGTCTCTTCGACGGGCTTAGTTAAAGCTCTGTCGCTTGGCTCTGCTTTCATCACAGCCACAGTCGGAGGCAGATCAAGTAATGCCTTTGGCTTAGATGTTGTTCCACCCTACATAGTCTCTCTTGAATTGACGCCCGAGCTTAATGGAATTAACCCTCAAGTCGGTGGAAGTAACGCCATAACCTCAACGATGGAATACGATGCTTCTCAGACATTTACTGTTACAGGCACCTATAACGAAGGAACGGTCAGTGATGTTTCCAATAGCGTCACAATGAACATTTCTGATTCAGGCATAGCGACGTTTTCTGGCCCACAAATGAATGCGATGGCCGCCGGCACGTCGGAGGTGACTGCCAGCATAGGATCAATTACGAGCAATATAGTGACGGTGACGACAACGTCTTTGTCGCTGTGCGGTGGTGCTGTTGACGACGCCAGCTCGAACACTGCGACGGGCGTATGCCTCAAAGTCATCGCAGAAACGGTCACAGAGAATTTGTTTACAGGCACCCCTAGCGAAGCACTGATGCTTCATTTGGGTTACACAGCAGACACCACGTCAACAAACTCAGGGAAAACCTACGAATCGTTTCAAAGTGATTCTTCAGTGACGGGTAGCCCCGAAAATTTTGCAAGATTTCAAAACACTGGCTTAAACTGGGATGATGATTTTGACAGCTCAACCTATGGAAAAGATGGCGCTTACGACCGTTACTGCTCTCACCTCGCGAGCATCAGATTTAATTACAGAGACAATTGGCGCAGAACCACAGTGAATGAAATAACATCCTTGAGAACAAAGATGGGAAATTTGACTTCGGGTTATGGGTGGGCGGGGGCTTTACGTTACGGTTCGTCGACAGAAACCAACAGTGGTAAATTGTTCGCGCGAAGTTTAAGTGGGACACACAGAACCAGTTTCAGTCCAAGCGTATCCGTTTATGCATCCTGCATCAGCGTCCCTTAGCGCACTAACCTGGTTTCCGATACTTATCGAAAACCTTCATGTCTTCACTCTGGCGAAGGCAGTTTTTTTAGCGTCACAGGCACTATCAATTTGTGGATGGGGCCAACGAAAAACATGTACACCTTTCCAAGTCGGTTTTTCACATGCACCACAGTGCTCGCCGTGACTTTCGCGCGGTCGCCATTTGGCGTAATGTGAAACGAGACTTTCACATCAAGATGTTTATCTTGGTCTTCCATGATCACCTCAACGGGTGAGTGGTAGATCATGGTAAAAATCCCTACACGATCACCGACCTTGTAATCTGTTTTAACGGGAGCAAAATCATCGAAGTTCCCGAGGTGTTTTAGGCCGATTGCAGAAGTGATGCGGTTGCGCAACCGCATTAACGCCCCCACCCACTTAGGTGTGTTGTTCATGACCTGCAAGTAAATATCCATCGCCGTTTCCCCTTGATAAGGGATCTCACGAACGTGATTATCAGAAAATGAAGCTTGGTCACTATATTGTTTGAGCATGACATGGTTTGGTATCCCATCCATTGGCGCTTCCTCTAAGTGTTCATATCGAAAATCAAAAAATTTATGCTGTTTTGACCTTACGAATTACCATGCCCAGATTCAATGGCAAAAACCCTTCAATCGACTACATAACCACCGCATTTAGTGGAAACCTTGAGCACATCTCATAAACACTGTCGAACAATACGGATGTGTTACATCATTGAAAAACCATTCAGTGGTACGCAATGGCATTAGAACATTCCGTTTTTTCTGACTTAATGATTGACTTACTTTTAGTGAGTCTTTAGTATCCGCTCCCAGCAAAAAGACAAGCCGCAACGACGAGTTTTTTCAACAAGTTACCCGCCAAACGTCAGCTGATCCCGGTCAGTTGTTTTTCTTTTTTTATAAAGAGAGAGACAACAATTTTTGGATTCGGCATGACAACGCAAACGATTACTCAAAACACCCCTACAACGTCTTGGCAAAACAAGGCCATTCTTAGCGTCGCATTCCTTATGGCTACAACATCAGTTGGCCCTGGATTTCTTACGCAAACTGCCGTATTCACCAACATCTACAAGATGGACATGGCCTTCCCTGTTTTCGCATCGATGTTTATCACCTTCGGTATTGTGATGAACCTTTGGCGCATCGTGGGTGTGTCTGGTCTACGTATTCAAGATATCGCCAATAAAATTGCACCAGGTGCAGGTTACTTTATCGGTATTTTGCTCGCGCTTGGCGCCGTGGCGTTTAACTTTGGTAATGTCAGCGGCGCGGCATTGGGCATTAATGTCCTCACTGGCGTAGATACAACATGGGGCGCGTTGTTCACAGGCGTGGTCGGTTGTTTGTTGTTTGTGGTTCATAACGCCTCGAAGCGCATGGACCAGATGGCGCGTTATCTCGGCCTGTTCATGATTGTGTTGATCGCTTACGTAGCCATGACCAGTCTGCCGCCAATCGGCGAAACCCTCACCGCTGCGGTCATGCCAAGTGACGTCGGAAGCTTACTACTGCCCACTCTGACCATCGTCGGTGGTGCTGTTGGCGGTTACTACACTGGCGCACAGCGCTTGGTCGACATCGGCTTGCAAGGCAAAGAAAACGCAGCCGCGATTAAAACCGCCGCATGGGCAGGTATTTCGATTGCGGTGGTCATTCGTATTCTGCTGTTCTTCGCCGTGTTTGGTGTGATTGCTGCGGGCGCGGTACTGGATACTTCAAATCCTGCTGCGGATGCCTTCCGTCAAGGCGCTGGGGACGTCGGCTACTTCATCTTCGGCCTGGTGCTGTTTGTTGCCTCTATCACTTCAGTGGTCGGCAATTCCTACATGGCGATTTCACTGATTAAAACCCTATTCCCTGTCGTCGCACGTAACGAAAAACGCTGGTGTATTGCTTTCATTATCATCACCAGCGTCGGTACGGTGTTGATGAACATGCCTATCTTGCTGCTGATGCTGGCAGGTCTGGTCAACAGTATTATCCTGCCTGTGGTATTGGGATTCGTGCTTGCTGCAACACGCCGTAAAGACATTGTGGGTGACTACAAACACCCTGTGTATTTGTCGGTCATGGGCGTACTGATTGTGGTGGTCATGGCTGGCGCAAGCTTTGGCAATATTACGAACTTTGTCGGTAAATTTATCGGTTGATGGGCAAGTTGCTCTTCAAGTTCAGTCATCAAGCTTACCAAAACGACAAAGCCGTCTGCATTCAGACGGCTTTTAGGGTCAAATCTTTTGTGCCACTACCAACACATTGCACCCTAGTTTCTGTCTCGCTCAGAGTCCATGACTTTCATTTGCCTGTCGTTGTAACGCGCGCCAATGACCTTATCATCGTCAATCAAGCTCGACACATATTCAGCCACATCAAGCGGTAAATTCACATTCATTGCCGCGATATTTTCACGCATGTACGCAATATGTTTGGTGCCAGGAATAGGAATGAGCGTTTGCTTACCGGCCCGGTTTGGTAACGCAATAATCCACGCTAACGCCAACTGTGCCAACGAGCAGTTGAATTCTTGCGCCACTTCTCTAAGCGGTTCGAGCAGTTTACTGTTTTGGGCAAACGCTTCGGTTTCAAACCGTGGACGTGCATTGCTGGTGCGAATATCTCCCTCCGTTAAGCACGACGCTTCTTGGGCTTTACCCGTCAAAAATTGACGACCAAGGGGTGAAAAAGGCACAAAGGTGGTTCCTAAACTTTCACACACATCGAGCATTTTAATTTCTGGTAGACGTGTCCATAGGGAATATTCAGATTGCACCGCCGCAATGGGGTGAATGTCGTGCGCGCGACGCAAAGTATCTGCGGAGACTTCAGACAAGCCAATTTCACGGATCTTTCCTTCGCGGACCAAATTCGCTAAGGCACCCACGCTTTCTTCAATCGGCACTTTTGGGTCGAGTCGATGTAAGTAGTAAAGATCAATCACATCGGTTTTTAACCGTTGCAGGCTCGCTTCACACTGCGCTTTGATAGTCTCTGCTCTACCGTCAATCGTCGGCTTACCGTCTTGGGAAAACAAGGCGCATTTACTCGCCAGCACGTATTCCTGTCGGCGCGTTTTTAGCGCTTTTGCCAGCAGTTCTTCGTTTCTTCCGCCCCCGTACATGGTGGCGGTATCGAGGAAGTCATAGCCCACATCGAGCGCTTCATTGAGCAGCTGAATCGATGTTTTTTCATCGCTTGGCCCATAGCCATGAGACATGCTCATGCAGCCCAACCCAATCGGTGACACGCTTAGCGATCCAATGTTGCGCTTTTCCATGTAATGACATTCCCCTTAATAGTACCTAACGAATGAAAATGATGACCTATAGCAAGCTAGTGACTCAGCACTTGTTCAATTTTATCAAGCACTTTCATCGCTACCAACGCTTGGCACACACTGGCATTAGGTTCGCGCCCTTCACGAATGGCGGCAATGAACTCTCTGTCTTGCAACTCGATGCCATTCATTGACACATCGACAGTGCTGACATCAATCGGATTCTCACGTCCATCAACCAAATCGTCATAACGCGCCATGTAGGTGCCGTTATCGCAAATATAACGAAAGAATGTGCCGAGAGGGCCATCGTTGTTGAACGACAAAGACAGCGTACACAAAGCACCAGACGCCGTTTTCAACCCAATGCTCATGTCCATAGCAATGCCAAGCTCAGGGTGCTTTGGCCCTTCCATGGCTTGCACTTGCACAATGTCTTCGCCCGTTTGATACGCAAACAAATCCACCGTATGACACGCGTGATGCCACAACAGATGATCCGTCCAACTGCGCGGTTGTCCCAAGGCATTGAGATTCTGGCGACGGAAGAAATAGGTCTGCACATCCATTTGCTGAATCGTCAGTTCACCCGCGCGAAACTTCTTGTTCAAGTATTGATGGCTCGGATTGAAACGGCGAGTGTGCCCTGCCATCGCGACCAACCCGGTGGCACGTTGTACCGTGCAAATCGATTCTGCATCGGCCAAAGAATCGGCCATTGGGATTTCGATCATCACATGCTTGCCTGCTTCCATCACATCAATGGCCTGCGCGGCATGAATCGGCGTTGGCGACGTGATAATAGCCGCTTCAACGCCCGGTTGCGACAAGGCTTCTTGAAGGTCTAGCGTCCAATGCGGAATGCCGTATTTCTCTGCGGTCTCGCGGGTGCTTTCTTCCACACCACCCGCAATAGAGACCACTTCCACATCATCAATATTTTTCAACGCATCGAGGTGCTTGTGTCCGAACGCGCCCTCACCCACCATGACTATTTTCATTCTTCACTCCTTGAATGTGAGCACATCAGATGTGACCCTGTCACACTTGTTTTCTAACAATGTCAAACCATAATGGGAGTTCGACACTGGGGCGTGAGTAAATCGATACACTTCATCGACCTTTTCATCCATCGCGCCGCGCATCACCAGCCACATGATGGCCTCGATACCTTCTGATCCGGCTTCACGAATATATTCGGTGTGGGAAATGTCTTTCACCGCCATTGGGTCTTCGACCATTTTGTCGAGCCAGTTGCAATCATATTCGGTATTAATCAGCCCAGCGCGTTCGCCTTGCAGCTGATGTGATAACCCGCCCGTCCCAAAAATGGCGACCGTGATATCGTCAGGAAAGGATTCCACCGCTTTACGAATCGCTTTGCCCAGATTGAAACAACGGTTGCCCGTGGGTTGAGGATATTGCACCACGTTGACCGCCAGCGGGATCACTTTACACGGCCACTCACTCGGCTGCCCATACATCACAGACAAGGGCACGGTAAGGCCATGATCCACATCCATCTGATTAACGATGGTCATGTCGAACTCATCAAGGATCAACGATTCCGCAATGTGCCACGCAAATTCACTGTGCCCTTGACAAGAAGGCACCTGACGCGGGCCGTAACCTTCATCAGCAGGGTGAAACTCTGGGGCGACACCAATCGAGAATGTCGCGACAGATTCAAGCGAAAAGGCAGACGCATGGTCATTAAATACAATCAAACACACATCGGGTTTGACCGTTTCCATCCAATCGCGGGCGACCTGAACACCGCCCACGAAACGCTGCCAATATTCGCCATGCATACTGCCGTTATCCATGGCAGCGCCAATCAATGGAATATGCGATGTGCCAATCCCTGCAACCACTTTAGCCATTTGCTTCATCCTTGTTTTCCGGACGCGCGTAATATTCCGCCCATTCCGCTTTGCTGCGATTACCTTCAATGGAACGACCACCCGACAGCATCATTTGACGAAAATCATCCACTGTCATGCCATTTCCCGACATGCCTGCGCCTGCATCTTGCATGGTCAATCCATCAAAAATGGCGAGTTTGAAGGTGTAATAGATATTGCCACCCAAACGCAACATGCCCAGCCAATCTCGCGCCAATACCGCTTTGCGCTGTGCCTCCGTCATGGGGTATTTGTCGAGGTACTCAGCTTCGCTCTCACGAAACACATCGCGATTTTCAGCTTTGTTCAGCGACATGCAAAACATGTTGAGGTGATACCCTTGGCGCGACTTTTGTCCATCAAACACGTAGGTGCCGGGAATGTCGTCATAATCTCTTTTTTCACGCATTATTTACTCCTCAAATAACGCTCAAATAACGCTCAAATAACGCACATTAAATCAAACCAACTTCTTTCAGTCTGGCATCTAATCGAGAGAATACTCGGCGCGTATTTCCATTGAAAATCTTGGCTTTGTCTTCATCGCTCAGTGTTGAACCATCGATGTAACGTTTGGTGTCGTCAAAGAAGTGACCCGTTTGCGAGTCTATCCCACGCACCGCGCCAATCATCTCAGAGGCAAACAGAATGTTTTCCGTTGGCACGACTTCAAGCAGCAAATCGATACCTTCTTGGTGGTAGACACAAGTATCAAAGAAGATGTTGTTTTCCATGATGTCATTCAGTGCTGGCAAGCCGAACATGTCACACAGACCACGGAAACGCCCCCAGTGATACGGCACTGCGCCACCGCCGTGTGGCACGATGAACTTCAACTCAGGGAAATCTTTGAACAAGGTTTTCGACATCATCAACTGTTGGAATGCCGTGGTGTCAGCACCAAGGTAATGAGAGCCCGTGGTGTGGAAACACGGGTGACAGCATCCACTGACGTGGATCATCGCTGGTACATCCAGCTCACACATTTTCTCGTAAATGGGGTAGTAGTATTTGTCATCCAGCGGCGGCGCTGTCCAGTAGCCACCTGATGGATCTGGGCTGAGGTTACACCCCACAAACCCAAACTCTTTCACGCAACGCTCAAGCTCTGCTGCACTCACAGTTAAGTCTGCCTCAGGCGATTGCGGTAATTGCGCCGCACCAATGAAGTTTTGTGGATACAGCTCTGCAATACGATGAATCAGTTCATTGCAGTGCTCAGTCCAATATTTGCTCGTGGTTTGGTTACCAATGTGGTGCCCCATCCAACTTGCACGCGGCGAGAAAATGGTCACGTCCGTGCCGCGCTCGTTTTGCAGTTTCAGTTGCGCACCTTCAAGGCTGTCACGGATTTGGTCATCGGAAATGTTCACCACGCCTTTGACGTGGTCGAACAGAGGATCGGTTGCCAGTTCGGCTTTCTGTTGATCACGGTATTCACCCAGCGCATTCGGTGCTGTGGTGTAATGACCATGACAATCAATAATCAGCGTATCCTTGCTCATTCCAAATCCTCCAAACCATCTACATAGCGAAAGCCGGCTTGATCCAACTTAGGGCGCATGTTGTACATGTCTAACCCCAAAATGCCGCTCTCAAGCATTTGTCGTTTTTCTTCTTCTAACGCCACTCGTGATCTCGCTGCGGCTAGAACCGTTTCTGCATGGTCTCTTGGCACCACACACACGCCGTCGTCATCGGCCACAATCACATCACCGGCATAAATCGGTTGATTGCCACAAACCACGGGCACGTTCACCGACCCCAATGTCGCTTTCACTGTGCCTTTGATAGACACCGCTTTTGACCACACGGGGAAATTCATTTCTGTTAGATCTTTGGTGTCACGTACACCCGCGTCAATGATCAGCCCTTGCACGCCACGCGCTTGGGCAGACGTTGCTAACAAATCACCGAAATAGCCGTCTGTGCACGGCGAGGTGGTTGCGATCACCAGCACATCGCCGGGCTGACACAACTCAATCGCCACGTGCACCATCCAGTTGTCGCCAGGTTGTGCCAACACCGTCACGGCACTGCCCGCGATTTGCGCACCAGAATAAATAGGACGCAGGTTAGGGTTAAGGTTGCCTGTGCGCGCTTGGGCTTCATGCACAGTCGCGCTGCCGCATTCGGCGAGCCCTTCCAATACCGCGTTGTCAGCACGTTCAATGTGTCGAACGGCGACGCCTTGGATTGTTCTCATAGACATACTGCTTTCCTTACTCGTCAAAACCGTAAAGGCGTGCTGGGTTATCCACCAAAATCTTCTTCTGCGTGGCTTCGTCACGCGCAATCAATGGCACGAGATCCAACAAATCCGCATCATTTGGCATGTGCTTTTTGATGTTCGGGTGCGGGTAATCCGTTCCCCATAGAATGCGATCAGGGGCGACTTCTACTAGCCCTTGTGCATATGGCACAGCATCATAAAAAGGCGGCGCGATAGCGATGCGCTCAGAGCCGCACACTTTGACCCACCAGTTATCACGCTGCATAAAATCGAGAAGAATTTGATACGCCTTTTGACCGACACCTTCAGAGGTTGGCACGCGCCCCATGTGATCAACCACGATGTCCATGTCGAATCGGTTGAAGAACGCCTCGTAACGAATAATGTCTTCTGCGTTGACGTGAATAACCAAATGCCAACCAAACGGCTTCACTCGGTTCAACACACGTTCCATCATTTCAAGGTTGGGTGCGCCACCAAGATGGGTCACGAAATTGAAGCGAATACCGCGAACGCCACCTTCATGAAGATCCTGAAAGTCATTGTCTGTAAACGTATCGTCAGCCATGCACACGCCGCGGTAAGCGCCGTTACTGGTTGCAATCGCGTCCATCATGGCGCGGTTATCTCGCCCGTGGCAGCTCGCTTGCACCAACACAGCGCGGGAAATACCCAGCGTGTCATGCACACGTTTCAGCGTATCTTTGCCCGCATCAGGCGGCCAATAGGTTGCGGTCTCTGCATAAGGGAACTGCGCATGAGGGCCGAACACATGGCAATGGGCATCGCAGGCATTGGCGGGTGCCACAAATCGCGGAGTGCGTGTGTTGTTATCCGGTGGCATACAGCTGGGTTTGGTCATTCCGTGACTCCTGTGCAGCACTTAAAAAAGCTGCGTTTTCGTTATTAATTAAGGCGCTTATGTATTAAAACGCTGGCTTTGATGCGCTAACTGTCAGCGCCTAGCTAAATGACTGTCTTGGGCAAATAAAGCTCACCTTTCGCGAGCAAACGCGCCGTCCTGACCAATCCAGCACTCTGCACTGCGCCAGATTGGTCAAACGTCAACGTCATGGAGAATTCCCCTGAAGGGTGTTCAACGGACAAGGTTTTCACCAAGCCGTCAGGGATTGAGGCAATCCCCTCTGCGACCGAGCCAGATAACGCACACGCCGTCGCAACGGACACTGCGCCCAGCACGCCAATGGCAGAGTGGCAAACGTGAGGGATAAAAGTACGGGAGGAGACATTGCCGCCAGCAACGGGGGACGCAATCAAACACATTTTAGGCACGACTTTGTCAGTCACATCACCGAGGTTCATCGCAACACCCGCTTTTAATCGAACAGCTTCAATGCGTGCTTTCAACTCAACATGGTTGTTCAGTTCATCTGCACTTTCGTACCCTGTCACACCGAAATCTTCTGCACGCAGCACAACAACAGGCATGCCGTTATCAATGCAGGTGACGTCGTATTGACCGTCGAGGCCTTCAAACGTATCGCGGGTATTGCCCGTGGGCAGTAATGCGCCAGTGATCGAGCCGGCAATATCTTGATAATGACAAATCACGGGAGATGCGGTGCCTGGCACGCCATCAATCGCAGCATCGCCGTCATATTTCACGTGACCGTTAGGTGTTTCGATTTCCAAATCACAGCGATTGCCGCTATTGGTCATCAACACACGTACCATGGTTTTCGGATGGGTCGCTTCAACAAGGCCAGATTCAATGGCAAAGGCACCCACGCCCGCCAAAATGTTTCCGCAATTGGGTGTGGTATCAACGCGATTGTCACCGACAACGACTTGAACAAACAGGTAGTCAACATCGTAATCAGCATGTGCAGAAGCAGACACCACCGCCACTTTACTCGTTAACGGGTTTGCACCACCCAATCCATCGATTTGTCGCGCATCACGACCAACAGCATCAAGAATGATCTGGTTTCTTTCTTCAGCATCGTCCGGCAAGTCACTTGCAAGAAAATAGATGCCTTTGGAGCTTCCGCCTCTGAGCTGCATATAAGGGATCGAAACCATGTCTTTCTGACCTTCGCATGAGAATTAGGATCAGAATAGTCATGATGTCGCTCGCAATAAATTCAACTTTTTTACATTTTGTTGTACATTTTTAACATTACTAACTTTTGAAGCGCGAGTGTGATGTCAAACATCCCCCATTACTTTCTTTACGGTGAAGAACAGCCAGAAGACTCACCGGATTACATGCACATCGCGCGGCTTGAGCAATCTCTGCCAAAACATAACTGGGAAATTCACCCACACCGACACGATGATTTGCATCAGTTGATGATTCTTGAGTCTGGCTCAATGACGGCTCAAATCAGAGAGAGCAGCGCCGAATATCGAGGGGGTTGTGTCCTTTCCATTCCCGCTAAAGAGGTGCATGGCTTCATCCACCAGCCTGGGGTGACAGGGTTTATTCTGTCGATCTCCCAACCTTTCATATTGAGCTTATTCAACGAAACCGAGCGACAAGCACTCTCTTCACTGTTTCGTGAACCCATGGTGCTCCCCATTACAGATGGGCGGAATGTTGTGGAGTTGAAGTTATTAGGCGAACGCTTATTGGCAGAATACCAAGGGCGCGCTGTGGGGCAAGCATCTATGATTGGCGCGTACTTGAAGATAGTGTTCGTGCTGCTTAATAGACAGGTGAAACACAGAGAATCTTCGCAAGTGTCAGACGCTAAGACCATCTTGTTCGAAAAATTCACGGCTTTGGTGGAACAACATTACAACCAGCACTGGAGTGTGAGTGAATACGCCGCCGCATTGGGCTTAAGCCAAGGACAACTCAACCGCACATGCCAGCGCAGCGCTGATCAGCAAGCGTTAGAGATTATTCACGGACGGATTATCGATGAAGCCAAGCGATTGCTGATTTTCACCCAGCTTTCATCAAAAGAAATTGGCTATCAACTCGGGTTTAAAGACCCTGGCTATTTTTCTCGCTTCTTTACTCGCCATGTGGGTCAAGCGCCTAAGCAGTTCCAACAACAATTGGTGAGCTCCGTGATTGAGCAATCCGTGAAGAAATCGGAGACATTAAAGCGTTCAAATAAATGATTCCTATGTCAAAAAAATTGACCTGCCAGTCAAGAAAGACATAGACGTCTATACTGTATGACAGACGAATTAGCTTGAAACACGGAGATTACTATGGAAGATTTTATTCGTCGTTTACCAAAAGTAGAGTTGCACCTTCATATTGAAGGCTCATTGGAACCAGAACTGATGTTCGAGTTGGCGGAGCGCAATGGTATCACCCTGCCCTACGCCAATGTTCAGGAGGCGCGCGCGGCTTACCATTTCAATGATCTTCAGTCTTTTCTCGATATCTATTACCAAGGCGCCAACGTACTGATCACAGAGCGAGATTTTTTCGATCTGACTTGGGCCTATTTGATGCGCTGCAAAGCGGACAACGTGATGCACACGGAGATCTTTTTTGACCCACAAACTCACACTGACCGTGGTATCGCGTTTGATACCGTGATCAACGGCATCTACCATGCGCTGCGTCAGGGAGAGAAAGAACTCGGTATCACCAGCAAGCTCATTATGTGTTTCCTACGCCACCTTTCTGAAGAAGCGGCGTTTGAAACGTTGGAACAAGCAAAACCCCACCTGCACCGTCTTATCGCAGTTGGACTGGATTCTTCCGAGCTTGGGCATCCACCTGAAAAATTCACGCGCGTCTTCGCTGAAGCACGTGCACTGGGATTGAAAGCCGTCGCACACGCGGGCGAAGAAGGCCCAGCAAGCAATATTTGGGATGCGATTCGCTTGCTCCATGTGAATCGAATCGACCACGGCGTTCAATGCGTGCAAGACCCTACACTAATGATAGAACTGGCAGAAACACGTATGCCACTGACGGTATGCCCGCTTTCCAATATTAAACTGCGGGTATTCGACCGTATGGAAGATCACAACATTCTCAATCTTCTGGACGAAGGGCTTTGCGTGACAGTGAACTCCGACGATCCCGCATTTTTTGGCGGCTACATGAATGACAACTTCCTTGCGCTGAATCAGGCACTTTCCCCTAACAAAGCACAATTAGTGCAATTCACACGAAATGCTATTGAGGCCGCTTTTTTAACCGACGATGAACGTCATCAATTGCTTCAAAATCTAGACGACTTCTGGGCGAGCCACGGCATACACTAGAGATGACAAGCGGGCTTGAACCGCTTTTTTCTTTATTGAAGGAGTCACTATGAAAACCTCGTTGTTTACGCTGACGGCACTCGCCGCTTCCTTTCCTGCGCTTGCAGATAGCCCTAAAATGCCCTTTGCAGACACCATTTATCACAATGCGCAGGTCATCACGGTCAACGATAAACAACCTGATGCCAACGCTGTGGCGATACTCAATGGCAAAATCCTTGCCGTTGGCGACAACGAAGACGTACTCAAGTTAGCCAGTAACAGTACCCACGTGGTCGATTTGAAAGGCATGACGATGATACCGGGCTTTATCGATGCCCATGGGCATGTCATGAATACCGGTCTTCAAGCGGTGTCTGCTAACTTATTGTCACCGCCAGATGGCCCGGTGACCGACATCATCAGTTTGCAGGAAGCCCTGCGTATTTGGGCTGATAAGCCAACCAATAAAGCGCAAGACTTCATCATCGGTTTTGGTTATGACGATTCTCAGCTAAAAGAGCAAATTCACCCAACCCGCTTCGATTTGGATGCCGTGTCGACCGAGGTTCCCATTCTCATTATTCATCAGTCTGGGCATTTGGCTGTTTTGAACAGTAAAGCGCTCGATATGCTGGGCTTCAACGCTGACAGCAAGAACCCTCCAGGCGGTGTGATCCGCCGAGTCCCTGACAGCAACGAGCCTAATGGTGTGCTTGAGGAGTCCGCGTTTTTTGGTGCTCTGATCCCTTTATTTACGCAAATCAGTCCCGACGAGAACGAATTGCTGTTTCAGGCAGGCATGGAGTTGTACGCCAAATATGGCTACACCACGGCGCAAGAAGGCCGCACCATGTCTGACAGTGTCAAAACCATGTACGACATTGCGCAGAAAAAGAAACTGCTGCTGGACGTGGTGGCCTACACGGATATTCAGCTCGGCACAGACATCATGAAGCCGCCCTACCTTAGCCAAAGCTACAACAATGGTTTCCGTGTCGGCGGCGTCAAACTGACGCTAGATGGTTCGCCACAAGGCAAAACCGCATGGCTAACCAAACCCTATCTTATCCCGCCTGAAGGCCAAAAAGCAGGTTATCTCGGCTACCCCATCATGCCGGATGAAGAAGCGGAGAAATATGTCGGTATGGCGATGGAAAACGGCTGGCAATTACTCACACATGCTAACGGTGATGCTGCCATCGACCAATATATCCGCGCCGTGAAAAACGCGACGAAGAAATATGGTGAAGGCGAGCGACGCTTTGTCGCCATTCACGCGCAAACCGCCCGAGAAGATCAGGTGCAGTCGTTTAAAGAACTCAACGTTATGCCGTCTTTCTTCCCTATGCACACCTTCTATTGGGGTGATTGGCATGCACAATCTGTACTCGGCGATGAACGGGCTGAAAATATTTCACCCACTGGCTGGGCATTGGATCGCGACATGATATTTACTTCTCACCACGATGCGCCCGTTGCGTTTCCTAATTCGATGCGGGTCTATTCCGCCACCGTTAACCGGATCACTCGAAGTGGACGCGTGTTAGGCAAAGACCAGCGCGTGCCATCTATGACGGCGTTGAAAGCACAGACCATCTGGGCGGCGTATCAGCACTTTGAAGAGAAGACCAAAGGCTCGATTGAAACAGGCAAAGTGGCCGATTTGGTCTTGTTGTCTGACAATCCATTGAAGGTTAACCCAATGGAGCTTGCTGACATCACCGTGGTTTCAACCATTAAAGACGGGGAAGTGATATATACCCAGCAAGCCGCCATTGCCGACAACAGTTGCGCGGCGTCCAGAAAATGTCAGGCACTGGCGACACACACTTTTATGATTGCCGGATTGATTCCGCACCGTCACTGAATCTCTAAGTCGTTAAATCGCCAAATTAGTCACTATAAAACAACAGAGTGCATTATGCGCTCTGTTGCATTTATTCTACACTCATTGATAGGGGATTGAATAGCCGGGCCTTTGTCGCCGTGCTTCGGCATGAACACTGTTTGAGGACTGCTATGCGTTTTTTTACTGCGTCATTTGAAAAGTCTGCGTCTTTGCAAAAAGGCTGGCATCTAGTCTTATGCTCGTCATCTTTCTTATTTTCACTCGTCTTCATCTACTGTGCTTATCGCCTGTTCCAAACCTACGATTGGGGACATCCGTTCACCAAGTTTCTCTGTTTCAGCGGCTTGTTTGCGCTGATCCTGACCCTTTTCAATCACAGAACACAGTCTGATGATATCGGTAAGACGATGCTGATGACTGAAGCTGTTTTTGCCATGGCGGTGCTGGCCTTGATTTTTGCCCGCATGGTGCCCGCTTATGGTGACTTCATCTTTGCTGCACCCACGGTCGATATTGGCTACACCACTGAACATGCCGCCAAGCTGCTATTTCTTCAGGGTGAAAACCCCTATCTCAGTGAAAGTATCAATATTCGCCCTGAACTCGCGCCTGAACACCGCGGCTTTCACTATGGTCCTGGCATGATATTGGGGTACGCCGCCTCAGCCTACTTCCCGGGCATCGGCTATAAGTTAACGAGTGTTGCCTTTCTTGCTATTACAGCCCTTGCGCTGTGTTCGTTGGTGGCGGGTTGTTTAACTTCACGCAGCCAGATTGAAACCAACGGGTGGCAAGTTCGAAGCGCTGTGTTGGCATCGATGGTATTGCTATTTCTACCTGAGAGGCTGTGGTACGAAGTGTTTCACGTCGGCGCGAACGATATTTACCCTGTCGCGCTGCTATTAGTGGGTTTGGTGTGTGTTCAAAAAGAAAAGTGGTTGCTCGCGGGTGTGTTGATGGGCCTCTCATTCGCGACCAAATTCTCTCCTGCCGCCTTCCTGCTCGCGATGTTTTTACGCAAAGATATTCGGCTGAATTTTTTGATTGGTTGCGCCATTGGTGCATCACCCTTACTGATTTTCCTCGCGTGGGATCATCAAAGCATGATTGAGAACGTATTCATTCTGCGCTTTAGCCTGAATTTCGATTCCACCAGCCTCTACTCCATCACGCCAGACGTACTGCATGTGCTGTTCCCCCTCACCCAGCTTTGCGCGCTGATCTACTTTTTGGTGCGCAACGCCAACAAAACCTTGTCCATTGAAGAAACGGTGGTGTGCTTTGCCTTGCTGTTGATCATCATTGAGGTAACCTTTAAAGAGATCCACGCCAATCACCTCATTTGGTTCTATCCGCTTATTGCGTTTATCGTGGCGATTTATCGACACAAGCTTTTTCCTTCAAGGTGAATACTCTCATGTAAACCAAAAGCGGACACTGCAAATTGGTGGTCCGCTTTTTTCATTCCAAATTGTTACATTCGCGACAATCACGCCCCCCTTTTCCTTCTTAAGCTTTCTGAAAAGCACATGCCGCTACAAAGGCTTGATAACCTTTTCGGTGCAGCTCAACCCAAAGTGGTTAAAATGACACCGAAAGTGAATATTTTTGCAGTCGGGTACTGTGTTTAATGCACGCAATGTGAGATAACAACGCCCCGAAATGAGCGTGTCGCGCTGTGAGCAAGCCAAGAAGGCTCAGCGCTGTCGCGAATTCTTTCGAACCGAAGATAAATCAAAATAAGAATCTCATGCATTACGGAGGATGATGAGATCACAGAGGCTATATGAATCAACTAATTTCAGTCGGCGCACTCGAGTCTTTTCTTATCGCCATTTTCGTGCTGTTTCTTGGGCATTTTATCAATGCCAGAGTTCCCCTTCTAAAGCAGTTCAACATCCCTGAACCCATTGTGGGTGGTCTTGTCGTTGCCAGTGCTATCACTGTCATGCATTTGAACGGTATTGAACTCGAATTTCATTTGCCCCTACAACATACCTTTATGTTGATGTTTTTCGCCACTGTTGGCCTTGCTGCTAACTATACCCAGTTGATCAAAGGTGGCGCGAAAGTCTTCGTGTTTTTAGCCGTCGCATCGTTATACATTGTGGTGCAAAACAGTATCGGGATTTCTCTTGCCACCGCGTTTGGTTTAGATCCTCTAATGGGACTCATTGCTGGATCCATCACCCTTTCAGGTGGGCATGGAACTGGCGCTGCGTGGGCGCAGACCTTCCAAGAAGTGTATGGCATGGAGAACGTACTTGAAATCGCCATGGCGTCTGCCACCTTTGGCCTCATCATGGGCGGCATTATTGGTAGCCCTGTGGCACAACGCCTGATCGACAAGAACCAACTCAAATCGCAGTATGGCAATACGCATAAAACCCACGAGCAGTTCCCAGAGTTGGTGACCTACAACGAAAACGAACAAGAAAACGTCACAGCAAAAAAAGTCATTGAAACCCTGTTTGTGCTGTTGATTTGTGTCGTTGGCGCTAAATACCTAGAGCAATGGGTTCGCGGTTTTGACATCAGTTGGCTGATGATCCCTGACTTTGTCTATGCACTGTTCATTGGCGTTATCATTACTAACGTTCAGGAAGTCACCAAGGTGAAAAAACTGGACGTCGAGACTGTCGATATCCTTGGGACAGTATCACTTGCCCTGTTCCTTGCCATGGCGCTGATGAGCCTAAAGCTATGGAACATTCTTGATCTCGCCATCCCCTTCTTGGTCATCTTGCTCGTTCAATCCATCATGCTGGCGCTGTTTGCCTACTTCGTGACATATCGCGTAATGGGTAAGAACTATGATGCCTCGGTGATTGCCAGTGGTCACTGTGGCTTTGGCTTGGGGGCAACCCCAACAGCCGTGATGAACATGGGCTCGGTGGTCAATCGCTTCGGCCCATCACCACAAGCTTTCATGGTAGTGCCAATTGTCGGCGCGTTCTTCATTGATATTGTTAACTTGATTATCTTGCAGGCCACGCTCAGCATTATTGGTTAATGCGCGCTTGTTACCGTTATCCCTGTTTAGGGAGAGCGGTAACAAGCCCAGGCCCAAACATCAATCTCTTCCGTTCTAAATCGAGAGTTCTTTGCGGATGATCTCTGCACCTGCGTTAAGAGCATTTAGCTTGGCGTTGGCGACGTCGTGAGACAAAGGTGCCATGCCACAGTTGGTGCAAGGGTAAAGGTTCTCTGCATCAACAAACTTGAGCGCTTTTCGTAAGGTTTCCGCGACTTCTTCAGGCGTCTCGATGGTGTTGGTGGCGACATCAATCGCCCCGACCATCACTTTCTTACCGCGAATAAGCTCAAGTAGCTCGATCGGCACACGGGAGTTGTGGCACTCGAGAGAGATAATATCGATGTTGGATTTTTGCAGCTTAGGGAAGATTTCTTCATATTGTCGCCACTCTGATCCCAAGGTCTTTTTCCAATCTGTATTGGCTTTGATGCCATAGCCATAGCAAATATGGACGGCGGTTTCGCATTTTAGGCCTTCAATGGCCCTTTCTAACGTGGCGATCCCCCAGTCATTGACCTCATCAAAGAACACATTAAATGCGGGCTCATCAAATTGGATAATATCTACACCAGCCGCCTCTAACTCTTTCGCTTCTTGATTAAGAATTTTGGCAAATTCCCATGCGAGCTTTTCTCGGCTTTTGTAGTGCGCATCATAAAGTGTGTCGATCATGGTCATAGGACCAGGTAAAGCCCACTTTATCGGTTGCTTGGTTTGTTGACGTAAGAACTTAGCATCTTCAACAAAAATGGACTTCTGACGGCTCACCGCGCCGACGACAGTTGGTACGCTTGCATCGTAACGATCACGAATCTTAACAGTTTCACGTTTTTCAAAATCTACGCCATTAAGGTGCTCTATGAATGTCGTGACGAAGTGTTGGCGTGTTTGTTCGCCATCACTGACAATATCAACCCCTGCGTGTTGCTGCTCTTGCAGTGATAAACGTAACGCATCGTGTTTGCCCTGCGCTAACTCCTCATTTTGCAATTTCCAAGGAGACCAAAGCGTCTCGGGCTGCGCCAGCCATAAGGGTTTAGGCAGGCTGCCCGCGGTCGAGGTAGGTAATAATTTTTTCATCATAAATTCTGCTGTCTAATGGGTTATACCCAAGTAACCTGAAGATGCTCGATTTCAGAGGCCCTCAGAGTGTTCAATTCAAGGCAAATTCTTGTAGGAATAGTCATTCTATTTCACAGGAATTTAACGATGAAGTGGACGCTCTGAGGGCCTCCCTTCGGGCGAGTTTACTGACGCTATGCTCGGTGTTGTCCCTTTTTGATGGAGCTCACTACATCGGCAAAGGGACGCCTTGATCATAACGTCAGTAAAGCTCGCTGAATCCTGCATCTTCAGGCTACTTGGGTATAATCAAAGCGTATTGCGCTGACCAATTCTCAAGAATCGATTGGTAAGGCTTAATGAAATGCTCTTGTGCAAACTTGCCTTGCTCAATAGCTAACTGACCACGCTCTTCACGGTCATAAACAATTTGAGTGAGCGAATGGTCTGAGTTTTTCAAGTTGGGTTGATAGCACTTCCCTGCGACAGCATTGGCATTGTAGATCTCAGGTCGGTAGATTCTCTGGAATGTCCCCATTGTGCTGATAGTGCTAATTAGCTCAAGATTGGTGTAATCATTGAGTAAATCACCCACAAAATAAAATGCCAAAGGCGCTACGCTATTTGGCGGCATGAAATAGCGCACTTGTAATCCCATTTTTTTGAAGTATTGCTCTGTTAACGACGAGTCGTTCGGTTGATATTCAAAACCCAAAACAGGATGCTGATTCTCAGTTCGGTGATAGGTTTTATTATCAGACACGCTGAGACATATAACGGGTGGCTTACTAAAATGCTGCTTGTACTCATTAGAATTTACGAAATACTTAAACAACTTTCCATGTAATTCACCAAAGTTATTAGGGATACTGAACCCCGGTTTATTTTTGTTATGGTCTAATAGCAATACGCTGAAATCATAGTCGCGTACGTAAGAGGAGAAATTATTTCCGACAATGCCTTCAATGCGTTCGTTGGTTTTATGGTCGACAATGTTTGTCTTCAATATTTCTATTGATGGAAAGGCTTGCCCGCGGCTCTCAATGTCCATGTCAACCGAGACGATTTCAAGCTCTACAGAGTAACGATCGCCTTTTGGGTTGTCCCAGTGAGCTAAGGCATTAAAGCTATTATCAATCATCTTCAATGCGTTACGCAGGTTTTCTTGACGGCTATCCCCTCTTGCTAAGTTAGCAAAATTGGTTGTGATTCGGGTGTTATCCGAAGGATGGTAGTTTTCATCGAGACAAATGCTCTTAATCGTAAATGTAAATTCTCTATTCATCGTAATCTGACACCCTTTCTTTAACCGACAGCCTAAATTTGCTTATTTCCGAGTTCTCTACTCTTTTAGTCATTCGCGCTCGAAATAAAGAAAAAAACTTTCTTACAACCTACCACTAGAAAATGGTTACATTTCTCTAGGTTCAAAGCAGAATTTATTTTATACGTGATTGAAAATCAGATTAACAATGGTTTTACCTCACAATCATCATGAGAAACATTCATGATCTATTTTATTTGAAAGTCCTACCAACGGTCAGCTATATTCACACCCCTAAAATACGGATACACTGTGTTTATTTAGTATTAAATCCCCTCCCTATATTAAAAAGTGAGCTAAATGAGTGAATTGCTATTGTTAATTATATACTGCGCGCTACTAGGCTGTGGTGTGGGTTTTTTGGCAGGGCTACTAGGTATTGGCGGAGGACTCGTTATTGTCCCTGTTCTCAGTAGCATTTTGCTTCATTTCGCGATTTTACCTTCTGATCAAGTGGTCATCGTTGCGATCGCGACATCATTGGCGTCGATCTTATTCACATCCACATCTTCCGCCATCGCGCACCACAAGAATGGCAATGTACCATGGGACTTGGCCCCTTGGATAATGACGGGCGTTGCCTTTGGTGCTCTGATCAGCGGATTTATGGCAGCACTGTTGCCTGAGGATGTGGTTCGGTTAGTGTTTGCCGTGAGCGTTGTACTCATCGCATTGAAAATGTTTTACAGCAGCCGCAAAAAAGATTCCTCTACAGATCGTCAACTACCCAATAAAGGCCTGTTAACCTTACTCACGACAATCACTGGTGGTTTGTCTGCCATGATCGGTATCGGTGGCGGTGCTCTATTGGTTCCTCTATTGACGTTTTTCTCACTTGATATGAAGAAGGCTATTGGGTGTGCCTCGGCATGCGGCATTGTGATCGCATTGTTCGGCTCCGTAGGCTACATCAGTTCGGGAAGTGCGCATTTTGCTTTAGCGGATGGTTTTTTGGGATTTGTCTATCTTCCAGCTTTATTCGGTATTGTTTGTACTTCATGGTTTACTGCGCCTTTGGGGGCAAAAGCGACGCATCACCTGCCCGTTACGACGATCAAAAAAGTCTTCGCGGTATTACTGTTGGCCATGGCAACCAATATGGTGATGAGCTAACACAAGATCCAAGGATTTTGCCCACAAAACAAGCCCCTCTTTTCGGGGCTTTTCAGTGTTGGTCGATTTATTCGAGAGGATCGGTTCGGAAAAACTAACGGCATTGTCACACCCAGATCACATAAAGAGATTGAGTCTGGCGTTCAAATGCTGAAGTGAAGTAAAGACGAGAACAATATCGCTCTGTGTCTATGGCCCTATGTATCGCTCAGATTTAGCGTTCACACCACCCCAATCAATTGAGACGCCTAGATCCAAACGCGACCATCTTGAATGCCCCCTCCTTAAGTGCACTCGCATTGCTTGCCAGACATCTCTCAAATTCAAATGTTGAATTCGTATTACTTGATGACTTTTAAGGTAATTTCAATGTGTTACATGTTCACCTTTTGAGAAACCAAGCGCGCATTTCATAGGGTGACTTTTGTTGGTATTCTAGTTTGGTTTATTATTAGCTGCTTACATGTTACTAATTGATGTTACGTCGGAACATCTGTAAACCGTATTGACCAAATGCTACCTCAAAGAAATGCTAACGGCATTCTGCAGGTAGTACAGAATGAAAACTAGAGAAAAGGCTTACTGACAAAAAGTTGGAGGCTTGCATCTTTATTATTTTGACGCACAGCGTCGAGCCAAACTAGAGGGAACACTATGACCTGGCAATTGAATGATCTGCAAACACTGCTGGCTGAACATGATGGTTGGAGTGTCGCTGAAGCTGGAGAGTCCTTATGTTTAACCAATGAGGATGGTATCGAAGCATTTCTGGCCGTTGCCGGAGAGCAAATTCTTGTAGAGGCCCTACTGTTTCCACAAGACGCAGTGAAAGACGTTTCTGGTTTAAATGACACCATACTACGTACCCACAAAATGTTCCCTCTCAGCACTATCGGTATAAACGAAATCGGCGGAGACAGTTATTACACCGCATTTGGTTCGCTTTCATCACAATCAAAAGCAGAGACTGTCGTGATTGAAGTCGCCACACTGTTTCGTAATATCGAAGCATTTCTCGAACTGTACCAAGATTACCTATAAGGAAGCACCACGATGAGCGTATGGAAAAAGTTATTTACGGCGATTAAAGGTGGCGCAACCGAAGCAGCAGAATCAGTTGCAGACAATCAAGCATTGCGCATCTTAGATCAAGAAATCCGCGATGCAAAAGAAGAGTTACGACGCTCAGACAATGCTCTGGTCGGGATTATTGCTAAGCGCAAACTCTCGGCTCAGAAAGTGGCGGGCTTTGAAAGCAGCATTGCCGAGTATGAAGGACACGCCCGTGCTGCCATGGAAAAAGGTCAGCAAGATTTGGCGCTAGAATGTGCGACTCGCGTTGCTGCACTTCGAAACGAGCAAGATGCCGAAAACACCTATCTGCAACAGTTCACGCAATCAGAAAAGTCGCTAAAAACCAACATTGCTCAGGCCAAAGATAAATTGCGTCAACTTGAGCAACAAGTGGATGTGGTTAAGGCCAATGAATCAGTTCAGCGTGCCCAAGCCGCAGTGTCGAATACAAACTTAGGTGCGAACGCAAAAATGCACACTGCGGTTGAATCGTTGGAGCGAATCAAAAATCGCCAACAAGAGCGTCAAGCACAATTCGAAGCCGCGACAGAACTCGAACAAGAACAATCTGGCAGTAGCTTGGATAAGAAGCTGTCCCAAGCAGGTATCACGGGAAGTCAAAGTGCATCTGCCGAAGACGAGCTTGCTCGTATTTTAGGGAAAAAATAACCCTTACCAAGGAAGGCTATGCCTCTTTGGCTACTTTTGCGATGGTGACTGTCCAAGCAGTTCAGTCACCTCTTGGCTTACATACAATGATGACTATCAGTAGCCTCGCTTTGCAGAGTAGTAGCAATCAATCACTAAATGGGTGATACGTTCACCCATTTATGTACCCTGACTCTCGGAACTGTATATGTTTAGTTGGTTGAAGAAGAACAAAGTAACTCCCCCACCAGAAGACGGCGCACCCGAAGTGCTCGGGTTGAGGCTAGGTGGAGCGATAGAGCTCGACGACCTGAAATTTAGATTAATGGAGCCTGTATTAACCATTGAGCAGGCTTCACGCACCCAAATAATCAAAGCCGTTGGCGAAGTAAAACTGGACGCCCATACTCGATTGCTCAGGTTCTATACCGATGACGACGGGTACTTTCAGGTATTGCAATCCGGCACCAGTGACGCCGATGTGAGTGAAGTGAAACTGTTTTATTTTTACGAATCAAAACCTGTCGATACCGACGCAGCGTGGAATGATTGGATAAACAATAAAATTGTCCAACCGCATTGGGAACTCGATGGCATGACTTACGAGAAAGTCTGGGACAACACACAGCCAGTAGCGATGACAGAAAAAACCTGGGCCGAAGATGGCAGCACATCAACAACCGACCAGTTCATCATGGTTTATGAGCGGGAAGCTGGCGAAGATATCTTCGAATCCTTGCTCGTCTCTGGCGAAGAAATCATTTCAGGTGGTCGTGCTGAACATGCCGTTGTCCTAAGCACGGGTATTCAGCTCTCTCCTACCGACTTTACCGTGGCGGGCTAATCCCACCGCCATTTATCACATTCAGAAAGGAACTCTTATGTCTCAACTCGAACTTTCATTAGCAAGCCTAGGCTCATTTGCTCTCTATCTCGGCCTGTCAATTTTGTTTTTGATGATCTTCAAGTTCGTCTATATCCGCATCACACCTTATGACGAATGGCAGTTGCTAAAAGAAGAAAATAATATCGCAGCCGCTCTTACCCTGTCGGGTGCATTTATCGGCTACAGCTTAGCCATCGCCAGTGCCGCGAGTAATTCAGTCAACCTCTTGGATTTTGCCATTTGGGGCGTTGTTGCACTTGTCGCCCAAATTCTTGCATTCTTGATTGTCAGATACGGCTTCATGCCAAAACTGGTTGAACGTATCCAAAATAATGAGATCCCAGCAGGTATTGTTATGGGTTCGATGTCCATCTCCATTGGCCTGCTTAACGCAGCTTGTATGACCTACTAGGAGATGTTGACATGAAAAGAAGCCAACAGGTCATAAAACCACGCCTGCGCAAAAGCTGGCGACCTGCAGTACCGAGCGTTACCGTCGCCGCCATTGTGTTGGTGTCCGGTTGCAGTGACAACGGCAAAGAAATGAACATTTATGCCAATGTCACGGATTGTGTTGACGATAATCCAGGATACAGCAGCGAATGCCGCGCGGCCTATCAAGATGCCGTGGATGACGCAGCCAGCACAGCACCAAAATATAATTCCCAGGATGACTGTGCCAGCGAGTTCGGCTACGAGAACTGTGTACGTGCTCCTCAGAATAACTGGTTCATGCCAGCAATGGCCGGATTCATGTTTGGGCAAGCCATCAATAACCGATCTTACTACCACCAGCCCATGTTTAGTTCTTCTTATCCTGGAAGTCGGTATTACGGTGATTGGGTCTCTTCTGACGGGTACTCTTACGGCAGAAAAAGCAAATATTCAAAGGTCTACGTCCCCAAAGATCACCTCAAACAGAAACCTGCCGTCACCAAAACGATCTCTCGTGGCGGCTTTGGTTCTAAAGTTGCGGCAAAATCTAGCTGGAGTCGCTCTAGCAGCAAAGGTTGGGGCGGTTAACGCTATCCTTCATGTCAGTGTCAGTGGCCACAGGGATCCTGTTGGCCACGGCTACTCTCTAGACCATGCCAGTGCTGCTGACCACGGCTTAACCTGATTTAGCATGATCGCTGCCCCACTCTATTTCTCGTTATTTTTCTCTTTCTCGTTGTAAAACTCGCGTATTAACCAACGCCAACAACTTATGGATCTCGTTGATGTTTAGAGTTAGCAGTACCCCTCGCCCCAATTGGAAAAAACTCGCAGATGAATACGGGTTCGGCTTTCACACCATGTATGGCGAACCGTATTGGGACGAATCCGCTTACTACCAGTTCACCTTAAAGCAAATTGAGGAAGACCTTGAAACGCCAACCGAAGAACTGCACCAAATGTGTTTGGACGTCGTCGATCATGTTGTCAAAGACGAATACTGGCTAAAACGGTTTCAGATCCCACAAACACGTTGGCAAGGTATCTTGGATTCTTGGACGGCACGTGAACCCTCACTTTATTCAAGGCTTGATCTTGCTTACAACGGCAGTGGTAACGCCAAGCTATACGAAAACAATGCGGACACGCCAACCTCGGTATTCGAAACGGGTTTTTGGCAATGGGTTTGGTTAGAAGAAATGGTCAACAGTGGCAAAATCCGCCGTGATGCCGACCAGTTCAACTTGCTACAAGACCTTTTGATCAACCGCTTCAGAGACCTGGGACGTCGATTCCCAGGAAAAACCCTGCATTTCTCCTGCTGTCGTGACACAGAAGAAGATCGAGGAACCGTGCAATATATGGAAGATTGCGCGAAAGAGGCGGGGCTTGCTTCAGCCTTCGTTTTTATCGAAGACATTGGTGTTGATGCAAAAGGACAGTTTACGGATTGCCAAGATAGAATCATCGACTGGATGTTCAAACTGTATCCTTGGGAGTTTATGTTCGATGAAGAATATGAGAAGCACTTAGATACAGCTAATGTTAACTGGATGGAGCCGATGTGGAAGAGCGTGATTTCTAACAAAGCGCTTCTGCCTATGCTTTGGAAGTTATTCCCCAATCACCCTAACCTGCTCGCGTCTTACTTTGCTGACGACCCTGCTCGTAAAAGCCTCAGTAACTTCGTTGTTAAGCCCCTCTTCTCCCGAGAAGGCGCAAACATATCCATCTTTAAGGATGGCAAAGAAACCATGGCGGTTGATGGCCCATACGGTGAAGAAGGTATGATTGTTCAGGCGTATCATCCGCTACCAAAATTTGGTGACAACTATACGCTGATTGGCAGTTGGCTGGTTGACGACAAAGCCGCTGGCATTTCGATACGCGAAGATGCTTCGCTGATCACTCAAGATTTATCGCGTTATTTACCCCATATCATTCTTGAATAAAGAACGAAAATCAAGCCACTCCCCCGCCACTGCGCGAGAGAGTGGCTAGATCTCCATGGCTTTCGGCCGATTTCACCTGTAACCCTTGTTGGCTTTTTGTTTGTCGCACTTTTCGTCATACGCGCCATGACTCGTTATATATGCTTAAAGCACCAAAAACCAAGCTTGGCGCTACCATGACGCAATACCCCACCTTTGCCCTGCAACACGCCCGTCTGCTCTACATGGTCAGAGTCACCATTGTGATGGGTTTCATTTTACTCATCGTCCGAGCTTTCGATGTGCCCTATGGCTATTGGGCGTTAATCACCGCAGTGACCATATTGGGAGCCATTCCCTTTGTGGGGGGTGTACTTTCCAAAGCAAAACAACGCGTATTAGGGACGATTGCTGGAGGTATGGCTGGTCTCGCATTGTTTCTTATCCCCCCGCAATATCACTGGATACATCATTTCGCGTTTTTCGCTTTGCTGATAGGTGCTATGTATTTCACACAGGAACGTTACGCCTATGCTGCATTGATGGCTGCCGTTACCATCGTCATCGTTGCCGGTGGTGGTCCTGCCGATTTTGAAGCCGCTGGCTGGCGGATCATGAATGTGCTGTGGGCTGGCGTCGTGGCTGTTTTGGTTAGCTTGTATATCTTCCCTTCAAGAGCCACAGATCAATTCATTTTCCTACTCGAAAAATTCCTTCAAGAGTTTAACCGTTACTACACCCAACACATTGAAGACGCGAAACAAGGCATTTTTGAACCTTCGCATGCCGACAAACTCAACGAGCTTGTAGATAAACAACAAAGCATACTGCCTCACGCACTCAAAGAATCTGGTATTAACAAGAATGTTCTCAATTCTATATTGCTGATTGAAAAGCGGCTCTACGCCGAACTTGAAGCGCTGATCAGCACCCAATGGGATGCCCAACAAGGTAAAGATGAAATCAGCGAAATGGATGGGCTTATCGAAACGCAATATGCGCTCTCCAACCATTTCGAAGACCTCGCCCACCAGATAGTCAATAAAGACGTCACTGCCATGAGCCTTGAACAGATTAGTATCTTGAATCTCTCCTCTGACACCATTGCCCACCCAAAAGGCGATACCCGAGATATCAGTTATTTTGGCTATCTTTGGCTCAATCGAGAAATGGCGAGGCAATTTGTGCAACTGACGGTCGTCACCAAGAAAGTGTTTGCTTATCAATAGTTGTATTGATGCTAGTTTGGATAAGAATGTGCTGAGGGGTGCCCATCATTCCGATAACAGTAGACTTATCGACCTGAACACGTATGATCTCGGGTAACGTTACAAGAAAATAGCCTAACCGGCTGTTTAAAAAGAAGATTTATAATCGATTATGATAAGAGATACGACACTCGCTCCGTACAGTAAATGGACCAAACCTTTTGTGTCAGAAGTTGCAGAGGTGATTAACCTACTGAAAGACAACGGATACGATTCAAATCAATTGGTTAGCGTGACGGGTATTCAGCAAAAGAATGTGAATGCATGGACGGCGCGTTATAAAAATGAACCTGACAATGTTTCGACGATTCCTTACCCATGTTGGTGCTTCTTGTCTGCACTCGCTGGAAAGCCGAACATCCAAAGCGATGGAGAAGTGATTGAGGTTAACGTGAGAAAGGTACTTTCTTACTTCAAACCCACGGCTTTCAGACCGAATGACAAATTCGTGTGTCCGACCAGCGAGCAATTCAGCAATCTGATCGATAACGACAATTACGAAGCGCTGACCACAGAAAAGCTATCAGAGGTTTTTCATTGGAATGCCACTAACTTTGCACACGGTATTTCGCAAGGTTCGTTGCCATTTCTGAATTGGAGCCTGATCGTGATGACCTTGGGCATCGATATTCAGAAAATGATCCTGAAAGAGCTACAAGCCCCAGTGTCTATCGACTAACAAAATTGCTAGCGTCAAATTATTGAAAAAGCCGACAGTTTGTCGGCTTTTTTTAACCTGTCGTAAACTTTCAACCTCAGCTTGCCAGACCGCTGTCAAATTGCGTTGAGATTATCCGCGTTTTTTCAAAAGAAACATCTGATAGCCAAATTGACCAAGATAGTTGCGGTAAATATCGCTTTCTCTCGCGATGTCTTGCAATGCTTGAGTACCTTTCATTTCTGGTTCTAGTTCTTTAACGCGCGCTATTAATGGCTCGTAATAGTTTTCCCACGCTTTGCGACTTAGCGTAAAGCTGGTAAGAACATCATAACCAGCAGATTCCACCTGCTTTAGGCGGGTATCAATCGCTTGCATGTCAGGGTATTCCTGCCGCCAAAATTCGATAGCCTCTTCACTTGGCGCATCCGTCAACCAAACCAAATCGCTAACCATCAACACACCACCTTCTTTGAGCAGCGGTTTCCATTGTGATAGCGCATTGGTCACACCCATAATATAGGCACTACCTTCAGCCCATAACAAATCAAAACTTTCATTGCCAAATGGAAGCTCAGTCATACTGGCACAGACCGTCGTAAGACGGTCAACTAAGCCTTCATCATCAAAGCGATCGCTGAGTCTTGTTAATGCTGATTGTTCATTATCCACAACGGTAATAGACGCATTGGTATTGTTCGCCAACACCGAGGTGGCGAGCCCTTTGCCACATCCGATTTCAAGAATAGCGTTTGGTTGCTCTGGCAAAAGTAGCAGTGCTTTTAAAGTTTCACTCTCGCTGCCTGGGGCCCATCGCTCAAGCGACGCAAAGACCTTCATAAAATCAGCCATATATTGTTCGTGTTCGTTCATATCTTTTGATAACCATTTCAATCGCAGCGCTTCTTTTTCGCTGAAGCCCTGCTTCATCAACCAATCTAAATGTGCATCAGGTGCTAATTTGTTTGCATTCTCATGCCACTCTTTGAGATCTCCCTCACCAAGTATCGCGGCAAGAAAATGCCTCGATTGTTGTTTTTGGGTTATTTCTTCATCCAATAAATTCAGTCTTTTTTGTAAAAGCTGACGATCGATTTTTGCCTCAAGGCACGCTTTGCACTCTTTGAGGGTTAACCCTCCAGTCTGAAGTTGCTGGATCAAACGAATGCGTTGAAGATCATTGTCATCGTAGACTCGATAGCCATTACTCAATCTTCGACCTTGTATAAGCTCCTGCTTTTCATAATAAAGAAGCGCTGTGCGTGACAGCCCAACTTCGACTGCGAGTTCAGAGATTTGATACATCATTTAACTCAATTCCATTGGTGAATAACGACACTTTAAACTATGAAGCTATAGACAGGTCAACGACATATTTATACATTTTTTAGGTGGGAGTGGCGACATATATGCCCAAGTGACTTCTCGTGCCTATCGCGCGCGTTGGTTAAAAAGCCAAACAGCTCAGAGTAGTTGCGGTAAATAACGATGAGCAATGTCACCTTCGATGCCACGAATAACTCAAACATCCAAGGCACAAATATTCAATTGTTTGGGGAGTTAGGAAGCGATGGACTTAGTGCACTGAATTCTTACAATGCTGACGATGCAACTTGAGTTTTATTCGTTTGAACACAGATATTGTCATGATAATAAGCCGTTGTCAGATTTTCACTAATACCCTTTGAGGTAGTCTTGTGCTTACATATAAGCCCGTTTTCGACAGTCTGGAAAGTAGATAGATTGTGTTGTTTTAACGCTATCAGTTATCCAGACATCAGTGACAATCGCTTTATCTATTTGTATGTACGAAAATGTAAAATACGGGGCGGCGAAAGCCCTCCTTTGATATCCATGTTATGTCTTTGCAGCCATTAGGATGCCGCAGGTCACCAAAAAGCCGCCTGACAGTTTGTTTAGTCGTTTTCTCGCATTACTACCTGTAAACACGAAACTAGCCTTTGATGCCGCACAGGCATAGATAGCTAAAACGCCGCCCACTGAAAAGGTCGAAATAAACAATATACTCACGACATCAATTGCAGTCGTAGCACTTAAATCAACAAATGCAGGAAAGAACCCCATATAAAACAAAACTGCTTTAGGGTTGGAGATTGTCATTAAAAGGCCAGAAATTAAGCTTGATGTTCTTGAGGAAGTTTTGGACTCACTGGCTATTGAATTACTCACATCTGAAGTCCAAGTCACGTAGGCTAACCAAAATAGATATGTCACCCCAACATATTTAATGATGATAGCAAATTCACCCATCAAACCCGCCACTACCGTTAAACCAGATATCGCTAGAAATATAAAGATGTAATCGGCAAGTAGTACACCCATGACAACAAGTAATCCCTGCGCCCATCCGTGGGATATAGATCTAGAGACCACGGCGAGAACGCTTGGGCCGGGAATTGCAGCAGATAGAACCATTGCAAAGAATAATGCTATTCCTGATGTGATTGTCACCGTCTCTCCTTAGACATAGTTGCAGTTAAGCACCCACATGATGCTGGTTAAGCGATAGTTTGTTGGCGACCTGCCAGACATTAGGCACTAAGTTCGATTGGCTTCAGGAACATCAAGCTTCCCACTCCCGCCCGTGACTAAAAACAACTCAGAAAAATCATGCTTATGTACCGCGAAATCACAATGATGATGCCCATCAAGGTAGCGAATTTTAGATGGCTGTGTTTTTGATGTGCTCTAAGTAGATAAGACGACACTCATGTCGCTAGATTCCTTATTTTGGTCGTCATATTGGTAGTTTCACGCACGTCGCGAGTATACTATTTCTTCTCAATAACGTGAATTTTCATCTGTGTTTTCAACGACATTATCCAGTTTTCTTGTCAGAATGATGATGTCGATACCAATACTCAACGGTTGTGTGATTGTATATGAACAGAAAAGAAATCAATGATGCACAAAGAAACCTCGTCTCAGTCAGCCGACAAGCTGCCGCAGAAGGCATCGTACTCTTAAGAAACACTGACTCAATTTTGCCCTTGAAAACACATGATGTGGTGTCCCTGTTTGGGCGATGCCAAATCGATACCTATCGAAGTGGTACGGGTTCAGGTGGTGCGGTGAATGTTCCCTATGCCATCAGCGTTCTAGAAGGATTTAGAGCCAACAGCGCGATAACCATAAATGAAGAATTGGTGGCGGTGTATCAAGAGTGGATCGCCAACAACCCGTTCGATGATGGTGGCGGCGCATGGGCTGCCGAACCTTGGTTCCAACAAGAAATGTCCTTGTCAGATGATCTCGTTGCTAGTGCTTCAGCGTGCTCGAATAAAGCAATGGTGTTTATCGGACGAACCGCAGGTGAAGATCAAGACAACGCCGATGAACAAGGCAGTTATCGCTTAACGGATCGTGAAATCGACATGATCACCAAAGTGGCGAGTCACTTTTCGGACGTTATCGTGGTCATGAATGTCACGAACATCATGGACATGTCGTGGTTAAACACGCTGGAACACAAACAATCGCTCAAAGCCGTACTTTATAGCTGGGCTGCGGGAATGGAAGGCGGTCATGCACTTGCTGATATCGTATCTGGGCAACAGTCCCCAAGTGGTCGCTTAACCGACACCATTGCTCACCACCTTTCTGACTACCCATCATCACCCAATTTCGGGCGTAAAGACCGTAACCTTTACGTTGAAGACATCTATGTCGGCTACCGATATTTTGAAACCTTCCAACCCGATTCTGTTCAATTTGAGTTTGGCGCGGGTTTATCCTATACCGCGTTTACTCGTGAGTTAGTAGATTTCTCGATTCACGGTGAAGGCGCAAAAGCCTTGCTAATTTTTGATATCAAAGTGAGTAACATTGGCAGTCATTACGCCAGTAAAGAAGTGGTGCAGCTTTATGTTGAAGCGCCACAAGGTCAATTAGGCAAGCCCGCAAAAGTGCTAATCGGTTTCGCCAAGACAAAGGTCATCGAGCCAAACCAAAGTGACTTTGTGAAAATTTCCGTCCCTGCAAGCATGCTGGCTTCCTATGATGATAGTGGCGTGACAGGTAGCCGCAACAGCTATGTCATTGAGTCAGGTAACTACCAATTTTTCATGGGCGATAGCATTCGCCATGCAAAACATATCGCTGCGGATTATCACGTAGACTCGTTAGTTTTGGTTGAGTCCCTAAGTGAAGCTTGCGCGCCCACTTATTCTTTTGAACGCATCAAACCCGCTAAGAAAACACCGAACGGCGTTTACGAATCTTGCCTTGAAACGGTGCCCGTTCGCACCGTCTCTTTGGCCGAGCGTATTCAAGAAAACATGCCAACACCTCTTGATATAGTGGGTGACCAAGGCATTAAATTAATCGATGTTAAACAGGGAAAAGCGAGCTTAAGCGAATTTGTTGCTCAAATGACACCTGAACAACTCGCCATGATTGTACGTGGTGAAGGCATGTGCAGTCCTAAAGTCACACCGGGCACGGCCTCTGCGTTTGGCGGGCTATCCGATAGTTTATTTAACTTAGGAATTCCCGTGGCGGCTGCCGCCGATGGTCCTTCTGGCATTCGCATGGATAGTGGTCACAAAGCCACTCAGGTGCCCATAGGAACATTACTTGGCTGCACTTGGAATCTTGCATTAAACGAAAAGCTCTTTTACTTAATTGGTAAAGAACTACGTGCCAACCACATTGATACCTTATTAGGGCCTGGTATCAACATTCATCGACATCCACTGAATGGTCGTAATTTTGAGTATTTCTCTGAAGACCCGCTTCTCACCGGTGTCATGGCTGCGGCACAAACTCGGGGTCTCGCTAATGCTGGCGTCTCTGGGACAATCAAGCATTTTGCTGGCAATGACCAAGAAACTGCCCGTGTCGATGTTGATAGCGTGATGTCTGAGCGCGCACTTAGAGAAATCCATATCAAGCCTTTCGAGATCGCCGTGAAGGAAGGCAAAGCCTCCACCATTATGACCTCTTACAATCCGGTCAATGGGCACTGGGCTGCGTCTAACTACGACTTGAATACAACAATCCTCCGCAACGAATGGGGCTTCACTGGCATTGTGATGACTGATTGGTGGGCGAAAATGAACGACCCGATCAACGCGGGGAAAGAAAGTAAAACGTTCACCTCTTTCATGATACGCGCTCAAAACGATCTGTATATGGTGGTAGAACACAACGGCGCAGAATCAAATATCATGGGTGACGACACGTTAGAAGCGTTAGCAGAAAAGACTTTAACCCTCGGTGAGTTGCAACGCAGCGCGATGAACATTTGTCGTTTCATTATGTCCACGCCTGTTATGGAGCGCGCTCTCAAAGCCTATGAACCGATACAAGCCTTTACCTCTTTAGACCAAGCACCCAAAGGTTTAATTCATCAAGCAGAACAAACGCTGAACCTACACACCAATGTTAATACGTCTGTAACACTTGAAGTGAACGAAACAGCCAACTATCAATTTCATGGTGTTATGCACTTTGACCGAGATTCGCTCGCGCAATCAGCATGTAGCTTATTTCTTAACGGCGAATTCAGCATGACGTTACCCACGAATGGAACTTGCGGTGACTGTGTGAAAGTTGAAGGCCTACAGGTGAAACTACACCCTGGTTTCTACGTGTTAGATATCGATTTCGTTAAGCCGGGTCTAATGCTAGAAGAGATCGTTATTTCCAAGGCGTGATCAATGAACTGATTGACGAAAACTCGCTCTCATCTAAGTCTGTTGAAAGGCAAAAAGGCCGCTGATTTATCAGCGGCCTCTTCTCATTCGGCGGCACCAGATCGAAGTCTAGAGGGATTTCAAAATCCCGAGACCATAGCAAGCAGATCCCAGATGCGAAAAAGCCCGCTCAATGAGCGGGCTTTATCAAATTTGGCGGAGAAATAGGGATTTGAACCCTAGGAGGGCTATAAACCCTCGCCGGTTTTCAAGACCGGTGCTTTAAACCACTCAGCCATCTCTCCGTGAGTGGTACGTATAATAATGTTCAGAAGTCGCTTTGTAAACCCACTAATTATGCATTTTTGTTCAATCGGACACATTTAAGCCACTATGCGCATATCGCGCTCGAACGGCGATTTACATTCGACCGCTTATCAATAATTTAAAGTCTTGCCAAATTTACATATGCATAAGCATCTAATCAAAAAGCACATAATATTCTAGTCATTGCGAAACACGCAGAAACAAACCGAAGTGCTCAATATGGCGGTAGGTTGCATATTCATTGATACACATGCTGTACGAGTCGCATAAAAACAATGTGTTACAAACACCTTGCCTTCACATTTTATAGTAAACAATGCCTCAAATTTGCCAAGATCATTGCCTAGGTCACACCTCTTACTTGTTCAATTTGCAGCCAAGACATCTGGCCCTATACTGGACTTGTTAACCGAGTGTTAATTTCGGTTTCAGTGTTAATAAATGGTTTTACGAGTTTCTCATTACTGTTGGGCTAATTGCCTTAGATGTAACTCGTCCATGAGTAAGACCCAGTTATAACCAATAAAGGATTAATAGGTATGGTTTCTAAAAAGTCGACATTTGGACTTGCAGTTGTCTCAGCACTGCTTTTCTCTACCGGTGCAAGTGCCGAAGGGGATAGCACCTTGGATAAAGTCAAAAAGGCTGGCGTTGTTAGCTGTGGTGTCAGCACCGGGCTTCCTGGCTTCTCTAACCCAAATGCAGAAGGTCAATGGGAAGGTATCGACGTTGAGTTCTGTCAGGCAATGGCTGCTGCCGTTCTGGGTGACAAGAACAAAGTCAAATATGTTCCGCTGACAGCGAAAGAACGCTTCACTGCCCTGCAATCAGGCGAAATCGATATTCTTTCTCGTAACACAACGTGGACACTGCAACGTGACGGTACTTTGGGTCTGAACTTCGTTGGCGTTAACTATTACGATGGTCAAGGCTTCATGGTGAAAAAAGACCTCGGCCTGACCAGTGCATTAGAGCTTGATGGCGCTTCAGTTTGTGTTCAATCCGGTACAACGACTGAGCTGAACCTTTCTGACTACTTCCGTGCTAACGGAATCTCATTCAAGCCAGTTGTTTACGATACGTATGACGCGACCGTTAAAGGTTTTGAGTCTGGTCGTTGTGACACCTTAACCACTGACCAATCTGGCCTGTATGCATCACGCATCAAACTGGCGGATCCTAAGAGTGCTGTGGTATTGCCAGAAATCATTTCTAAAGAGCCTTTGGGCCCTGTTGTTCGCCAAGGCGATGACAACTGGTTCAACATTGCTAAGTGGACGTTGAACACCATGATCAATGCTGAAGAGTTTGGCATTACTTCTGCCAACGCTGATGAAATGCTGAAATCTAAAGATCCAAACATCCGCCGTATTCTTGGACAAGATGGTCCTAAAGGTAAGGGGCTGGGTCTGAATGATGATTGGGGTTACCAAGTAGTCAAGCAAGTTGGTAACTACGATGAGAGCTTCCAACGTACTGTAGGTACCGACTCTCCGCTTAACATTCAACGCGGCGTTAATGCCCTTTGGAATGACGGCGGTATCCTCTACGCGCCACCTATCCGTTAAGTTAAGTAGTTATCTACTTATAGCACTTGTGGGGCACAGCATCTGTGCCCCTTATTTCAACGTGAAAGGATAGGGGTGCGGTTGTATGGCATCTAAAGAGAATATGCTTAGCTCATCGGCTCCTCGCCCTGAGAAAAAGCAAAGCCTGATATACAATCCAACGTTTCGCTCTGTAGTTTTCCAAGCGATTGCAATTTGTGCCTTGGTATTGTTTGTTTACAACATTGTAGATAATGCACTCACCAACTTAGACGCTCGCGGTATTGCAACAGGGTTTGGCTTTATGAGCCAAGAAGCGGGGTTTGGTATTGGATTAACGCTCATTGATTACGATGAAACCTACTCGTATGGTCGAACATTTTTTGTCGGTCTATTAAATACGGCGTTGGTTTCTGTTTTAGGGATTGTATTAGCAACCATTATTGGTTTTCTGGTTGGTATTGCGAGACTTTCAAGAAACTGGTTATTGAATCGTTTTGCCGCGATTTATATCGAAATCTTTCGAAATATCCCCCTCCTGCTTCAAATCTTTTTCTGGTACTTCGCCGTATTGCAAGCCCTGCCCTCTCCTCGGCAGAGCTTAAGCTTGGGTGAATCCGTCTTCTTAAACGTTCGTGGTTTGTTTTTCACTCGCCCCGTTTTTGAAGAAGGTTCAGTATTGATTTCAATCGCCCTTGTTATCGCCCTGGTGTTTAGCTTTGGCTTGGCTCGATTTGCGAAGAAGAAACAAGAAAAAACAGGCGAACAAACGCCAGTATTTGCGATATCGATTACCGCGATCATTGGTTTACCTCTGCTGGCTTTCTTTGTCGCAGGCATGCCAGTGTCACTGGAATATCCTCAATTGAAAGGTTTCAACTTCCAGGGTGGCTTCTCAATTATTCCTGAGCTCGCGGCACTCACGCTCGCACTGTCTATTTATACTGCGTCATTTATCGCAGAGATTGTGCGTTCGGGTATTAACGCCGTCAGCCATGGGCAAACAGAAGCAGCTATGGCGTTGGGGCTTCCTCGTAACAGAACGCTTCGCTTGGTGGTGATCCCACAAGCCATGCGAATTATTATTCCTCCACTCACCAGTCAATACCTAAACCTAACGAAGAACTCTTCGTTGGCGATGGCTATCGGCTACCCCGATTTGGTCTCAGTATTTGCAGGCACAACGCTCAACCAAACAGGGCAAGCCATTGAGATTATTGCAATGACGATGGGTGTTTATCTGACGTTGAGTTTATTGACTTCACTGTTAATGAATATCTACAACGCCAAAGTCGCACTGGTAGAGAGGTAACCCATGGCAAAACATGAGTTTCAACCAGATTTGCCGGCACCACCAAATACAGTTGGTGCGGTAGGATGGATGCGCAAAAACTTGTTTTCATCGCCTCTCAACTCAGTCATGACCGTGATTTTGGCATTTCTTGCCATGAAAGGATTGTGGGCTGTTGTTGAGTGGGCATTCCTTAATGCAGATTGGATCGGCTCATCACGCGACGATTGTTCGCGAGAAGGCGCATGTTGGGTATTTATCAACGTACGTTTTGACCAGTTTATGTTCGGCTTCTATCCACAGGAAGAGCTTTGGCGTCCTCAGTTGTTCTATGCGATTTTGGCCATTATCACCGGTCTGTTGATCTATGAACGCACACCAAAGCGTGGTTGGATTCTGCTGTTATTCATTGTTGCCTTCCCGCTCATGGCTGTGTTCTTGATTTTCGGTGACGTAGCAGGCTTGCCAAAGGTGGAAACTCACCTTTGGGGTGGGCTGCTTATCACGATGATCATCGCCATTGTCGGTATTGTCGTTTCACTGCCTATTGGCGTGATGCTGGCATTGGGTCGACGCTCTGATATGCCGATAATTCGCAGTTTATGTACTGTGTATATCGAAGTGTGGCGCGGTGTTCCGTTAATTACCGTATTGTTCATGGCGTCAGTTATGTTGCCATTGTTCATGTCTGGTGAGTCGGAAACTAACAAGCTCGTTCGCGCTTTGATCGGTGTCGTCATGTTCTCGGCTGCCTACATGGCAGAAGTCGTGCGTGGTGGTTTGCAGGCGATTCCAAAAGGTCAGTATGAAGCTGCAGATGCATTAGGCCTCAGTTATTGGAAGAAAATGGGATTCATCATTCTGCCTCAGGCACTGAAAATCACCATTCCTTCGATTGTGAATACCTTTATTGGGCTGTTCAAAGACACCAGTCTCGTCCTTATCATTGGTATGTTTGACGTGCTGGGTATTGGTCAGTCGGCGAATACCGACCCCAATTGGCTAGGTTTCGCAACGGAAAGCTATGTGTTTGTGGCATTGGTGTTCTGGATTTTCTGTTTCGGCATGTCCCGCTACAGTATTTATCTTGAAAACAAACTCCACACTGGTCACAAGCGATAGAGAACAAGGATAGTATTATGACGCAACAAGACGCCCCTGTTATCCAACTGACCGATGTGAATAAATGGTACGGTCAGTTTCACGTGCTTAAAAACATTAATCTTTCCGTTTCAAAAGGCGAAAAGATCGTAATTTGCGGCCCTTCCGGTTCAGGTAAATCAACCATGATCCGCTGCATCAACCGTCTTGAAGAACATCAACAAGGTTCCATTATTGTTGGCGGTACTGAGCTAACCGACGATTTGAAAAACATTGAACTGGTGAGAAAAGAAGTGGGCATGTGTTTCCAGCACTTTAACCTCTTCCCTCACCTCACTGTGTTGGAGAATTGTACGCTAGCACCGATTTGGGTAAAGAAAATGCCCAAGGATGAAGCGGAAGAAGTCGCGATGAAGTTTCTGGAGCGCGTAAAGATTCCAGAGCAAGCGGGTAAATACCCAGGTCAGCTTTCAGGCGGTCAGCAGCAGCGTGTAGCAATTGCGCGTTCGTTATGCATGAACCCAAATGTGATGCTTTTCGATGAACCTACCTCTGCACTCGATCCAGAAATGGTGCGCGAAGTGCTGGATGTAATGGTAGAGTTAGCTGAAGAAGGCATGACTATGTTGTGTGTAACGCACGAAATGGGCTTTGCAAAAGAGGTCGCGGATCGCGTTATCTTTATGGATGCAGGTGAAATTATTGAAGAAAATGTCCCACAGGAATTCTTCAATAATCCGCAATCTGACCGAACTCAGTTGTTCTTGAGTCAGATTTTGCATCACTAGAACATGAGTGCAAATAAGTAATAGCTTTCGGGTTAACCACTCGTTAACATTTGCTTACAAGATCAAACAGGCTTAGCTGGAGGGATATATTAGTATTCTCAAAGGCTAAGCTGTTTTATTATCAGTAATGCGACAATTGTGACTTGAAAAGTTGAGCCAAAGGCGCAATAAATGTCGTATAGAAATAAATGTCTGTACCCCATCGGGAGAAAGCTATGAATGATCGTTTCGTTGCTCGCGAGTACTCGCAAGAGAGCCAGTTAGCAACCAACAAGGTGTTACGCAACACCTATTTCCTATTGTCACTAACCCTTGTGTGGTCAGCATTGGTCGCTGGTGTGTCAATGGCGATGAACATGCCATACCCTGGCATAATCATTACTTTGGTTGGTTTCTACGGCTTACTTTTCCTAACCGAAAAGAACAAAAATAACTCAATGGGCATAGTGCTAACTTTCGCGCTAACCGGTTTCATGGGTTACACCTTAGGTCCAATCCTAAACATGTACGTAGGCGCTGGTCTCGGTTGGGCAATTGCACCAGCACTGGGCGGTACCGCACTGACCTTTATGGCGTGTTCTGCATATGCACTGACCACCAAACGTGACTTATCGTTCCTTAACGGTATGTTGATGGCAGGTTTTGTTGTGATCATCGTAGGTATGATTGCAAACATCTTCCTGCAAATGCCAATGATTTCAGTGGCAATTAGCGGTGCGTTCGTTCTGTTCTCTACTGGTGTGATTTTGCTGACGACTCAGTCAATCATCCGTGGTGGTGAAACCAACTACATCTCAGCAACCGTTGGTCTGTATGTGGCAATTTACAACCTGTTCCTGAGCCTGCTGCAACTGCTTGGCATCTTCGGCGGCGACGATTAATCGAACAGTGTTAACATGATTTAGAAAAGCTCCTTCGGGAGCTTTTTTCTTTTTTGCTATTGCCGAATAACATGATCTTGAAGCCTCTCTCACAAGTCGATATGCTTTGCGCGATCGAAACACGAGGTAATCCATGTTGGAATTAAACGGCAAGCAAATTGAAACCGATGCCCAAGGTTATTTGAAAAATTTCTCTGAGTGGGATGAAGCGCTAGTGCCGCTTCTTGCTGAGCAAGAAAACATTACGCTGACTGAAGCGCACTGGGAAGTGGTTTACTTTGTGCAAGCGTTTTATAAGGAGTACAACACTTCTCCTGCTGTTCGCATGCTGGTGAAGTCCATGGAGAAGAAATACGGCCCAGAAAAAGGCAATAGCCGATATCTATATAAACTGTTTCCTAAAGGGCCAGCGAAACAAGCTACCAAGCTTGCGGGTCTTCCTAAGCCTGTTAAATGCATTTGAAAAAAGAGGCGCTGATCAGCGCCTCTTTTTTTCTTTTTTGGTGCGTCTATTAAGAATAAACTGGCCAATACAAACGTGATTAGCGGACATTTACTGAATCGAAAAACCATCTATCGCATGCCAATCAACTTGCTCTTTTGTCACTCCAGTCACATTGGCCGTCTGAGGGCCATGCTCCAACCACACCAAAAGCGCGTTGATATTTTTCTCATCGCCGCACATTAATACGGTCACTGTGCCATCAGTTTCATTCCGCGCAAAACCGGATAAAGACAGCTTCAATCCTTCGTGGGCAGTGTGAAACCGAAACCCAACCCCCTGAACCCGCCCAGAGACACTGGCTCTGATACATATTTGAGACATGCGTCACACCTCTATGATTGGTTTTTACCGTATGCAACAGTGTAATATCCCCCTACCCGAGTAACCTCAAGCTGTAGGATTTATTCAAGATGAAAGAAACGCCGTTCCGTTGGATTGACCAATACCTCATCCGACTCAGCCTAAAAGGAAAATTTCATTTCCTTTACGTGTTCATGTTTTCGCTGACCATTGCCACTGGTGTTGTATTTCATTCAGCATCAACCTCGCAAATGGCCGACGTTCAAGACAAACATAGCGCAGCGTTAAACGCCGTGTTGTCTCACTACGATGTCAGCGCTGATGAAGCGGCTTCAATCATCGCCGCCACTGGCGTAAAGGCAACCCAGTCAAACAACAAATGGGGCCAGTCTTCTCAGACCACATACCAAGTGCTAGACAGCAGCTTTTGGTCTCACATGAGTGCAAGTTCACTCAGCATCATGGCCGCCCTGTTCATTCTTGGACTCATGGCATCGCACTATGTCTCTAGCTTCATTGGCGGCGCAATGTACACCATGAACACCGCACTTCAACGCATGCTAGACGGCGACCTTACCAGTCGTATGAATTTCTTCCCCGTAAGAGATGAATTTAGCATCATCGCGACCACTGTCGACAATGTTGCCGATCGCGAACAAAGCCTAGTCAAAGCCATTAAGAATGCATCTAACCTAATGGGGCAGCTTTCCGCAGATTTGGGTCATCGCAGCACTGAAAGTGAAAATCTTTCAACTGAGCAACGTACTTACCTTGATTCATTAGCCAGTGCGACTGAAGAAATGGCAGGTTCTATCCGTGACGTTGCAACGCACGCTGAGCAAACGTCAGGGGAAATTATGGTTGCTGGTGAAGCGTCTGAACAAAGCCGCCAACAGGTCAACCAAACCCTGCATGCCATTCAAGCACTAAGTGCCGAAATTGAAGCGGCCTCAAAAGCAGTCTCCTCACTGGAGCAGAATTCCAATGAGATTGGTAGTATGGTTTCGACTATCAGCGCCATTTCAGAACAAACCAATCTGCTTGCATTGAACGCCGCTATTGAAGCCGCACGCGCTGGCGAACAAGGTCGTGGTTTTGCTGTTGTTGCCGATGAAGTCCGCACACTGGCAGGTCGCACGCAACAAGCGACCGTTGAAATCCAGCGAATGATTCAAGACCTAGAAAGCAACACCGCGCACCTTCGAGGCGTCATGCAAGGCACCGTCGATAATGCAGCGGCAAGTGAATCCTTGATGAAGAACATCGACCTTGAGATTGGTCACATTTCGGAACGTAGTCAGCGTATTACAGACCGAAGCACTGAAATTGCAACAGCTGCAAACCAACAAGGCAGCGTTGCAGGCACCATTTCGTCTGACGTCGAGCGTGTGCGCCAACAAGCATGGCAAGTTAGCGAGATGATTCAGCAAACAGCAAAAGACGTGACTGACTTGCAAAAGCAATCCACTAGCCTGACATCTCTTGTTGACGGCTTGCGTACCGAATAACTTTACTAAAAAACAGCCGCAGAGCCTGCGGCTGTTTGCATTCTTGCCCTTCTTCTCTGACAATACACCCCCAATTTATAGGCCGCTGTATGCTGTTGCAGTGAGTCAGACATCTGAATTTAGGAAAAACCAATGAATCCGTCTGTTTATCTGGTTAAAGGCCGTGAAAAGTCACTACGCCGTCGCCACCCATGGATTTTCTCACGTGGTATTCAGCGTGTAGAGGGCAAACCCGCTCTCGGTCAAACAGTGGATGTTTATGATCATCAAGGCCAATGGCTAGCGCGTGGCGCATTTTCTCCTAATTCTCAGATCCGCGTGCGAGTCTGGTCGTTTGAGCAAGAAGAAATCGACGTCGAATTCTTCAAAAAACGTCTTCAAGAAGCACAAGGCCTACGTGACACACTCGCCGTTCGAGATGGCCTAACGGGCTACCGTTTGATTGCGGCTGAATCTGATGGCCTCCCAGGCATCACCATTGACCGCTATCAAGACTTCATGGTTTGCCAGTTACTCAGCGCAGGCGCTGAAGCACAAAAGCAAAATCTCGTTGATGCACTCGTCGCACTTCACCCTGAGTGCAGCATCTACGAACGTTCAGACGTATCAGTGCGTAAGAAAGAAGGCTTGAAAGAGCGCACAGGCGTGCTGCATGGCGACATGCCACCTGCTTCTTTGGTGATTGAAGAAAACGGCGTGAAGATCAGTGTTGATATCGTTGGTGGACACAAAACAGGCTTCTACCTTGACCAACGTGATAGCCGCGAAGCTTCCGTGAAATACATCAACGGTAAACGCGTGCTGAACTGCTTCTGTTACACCGGAGGCTTTGGCCTGTATGCCCTAAAAGGCGGCGCGTCAGAAGTTATCAATGTTGACGTGTCTCAGCCTGCGCTAGACATTGCGAAAGCCAATGCTGAAATAAACGGCTATGACCTGTCAAAAGCGCAGTTTGTGAATGCAGACGTGTTTAAATTGCTACGCGAATACCGTGACCGTGGTGAGCGCTTTGACGTTGTTATCATGGACCCACCTAAGTTTGCAGAGTCAAAATCTCAGCTAAATGGTGCATGTCGTGGTTACAAAGACATCAACATGGTGGCGATGCAAATCCTGAAACCGGGTGGCACGCTGCTTACCTATTCTTGCTCAGGTTTGATGGACAACGCGCTGTTCCAAAAAATTCTTGCTGACGCAGCGCTTGATGCTCAACGTCAGGTTCAATTTATTGAACGTTTTGAACAAGCCGCAGATCACCCTCTCGATAGTGCTTACCCAGAAGGCTTCTATCTGAAAGGTTTCGCCTGTCACGTAAAATAACCACTATTTGGCCCACCACTTTTGTGTGGACCCATTTTTAGATTTAAGGGATCACAATGAGAAGAAACCTGTTTCTCGCGTCTGTACTTGCAGCGATGCTGCCATTGTCAGTGGCTGCGGAAGTGACACTTCACGCTAACAACAATGTTGAACTTTTGACTTACAACGGCCAATCGCACAAGTCTTCTATGTTTGGAAAACAAGAGCCGATAATACTGGAAAACGGGACACAACAAGTCGCGTTTCGCTATGTTGAAAGCTTCGAAGAAGGTAAAGACATCTCTTTCATCAAATCTGATGTACTGGTTGTGACATTTGATGCCAATGACAAAGATGTTTACTTTGCTTTTCCAAAGCACAAGAACAAACGTCAGGCTCGCGCATTTAACGAAAACCCAAATTTTAAGCTCGTTGATGAAACACATTCATCCATTGCGTTTGAACAAAATAAACTTATGAAAAGCGGCTTTCAGTTAAGTCGTGACTATTTGGCCGAGCTTTCACGCTTCAATCAAACCGATGCACCAGCTTCATTGCAACTGACTGCAGCGCCATCGACGACGGTGTCACGCACCTCTCATGTCGTGGTGGGTAGCAAATCAATAGACGAAATAGATTATCAGCTGCACTACTGGTTCGAGAAAGCGAGCCCAGAAGCAAAAGCACGCTTTAAAGCCTACGTGAACACCCAATAACATTGAGAACAGGCCACCGAGTTAGGTGGCCTGCTTGTTTCTTCTGCCTATCCCCAATCCGCGCTAACTTAATCTTTCAGTTAATGCGTTAATGTCCGGATAAAACGTGGCAAATATCATCAAGGCTTGCGGGATCATCAATGGTTGAAGGCACCGAATAACTTTCACCGTCCGCAATCTGACGGATAATACGACGCAGAATTTTTCCAGAGCGTGTTTTTGGCAATCGGTCGACGACAATCGCACGTTGAAAACAAGCAACAGGGCCAATTTCACTGCGCACTTTGGCTACCAATGCTTTTTCAATATCGCCGTCATGCGAGTAATACCCGTCTTTGAGTACCACCAAGCCAAGTGGCAGTTGCCCTTTGATTTCGTCATAAACACCCACAACAGCGCACTCAGCAACGGCTTCATGCGCACCCACGACTTCTTCCATTTCTCCCGTAGATAAACGATGGCCTGACACATTAATCACGTCGTCAATGCGCCCCATGACAAACAAATAGCCGTCTTCGTCCACATAACCGCCATCCCCAGACACGTAGTAACCGGGAAACTGTTGTAAATAGCCTGATTCAAATCGGTCATGATTCCGCCATACCGTCGACAGACAACTCGGTGGCAATGGTCGTTTGATGGCAATAAATCCTTGTTGATTTGTTTCGGCAGGCTGGCCTAGCTCATTCAAAATTTGCACATTGAACCCAGGCGTTGGTTGGGTTGATGACCCAGGTTTCGTCATGAAGCTTTCCAAACCAATGGGGTTGCAGGAAATCGCCCAGCCCGTTTCTGTTTGCCACCAATGATCAATAACCGGACGTCCAGTGTGAAGCTCCACCCATTCCAACGTGGGCGGGTCTAAACGCTCACCCGCCATGAAAATCGTGCGAAGCGATGCCATCGGATAGTCACCAATCAGCTTACCGTCTGGATCTTCTTTTTTGATTGCGCGAAACGCCGTGGGTGCAGAAAACAATACCGAGACATTGTATTCATCACAAACACGCCAAAACGCCGCAGGATCTGGCGTTCGCACGGGCTTTCCTTCAAACATAATGCTGGTGCAACCATGAATCAGCGGCGCGTAAACAATGTAGGAATGCCCCACCACCCAACCGACATCAGAAGCCGCCCAAAACACTTCTCCCGGTTCCATGTTATATACGGTCGACATGCTGTATTTCATGGCGACAGCATGACCGCCATTGTCTCGAACCACACCCTTTGGCTTTCCGGTAGTTCCCGATGTATAGAGAATGTATAAAGGATCGGTTGAATTAACAGGAACGCAGTCATGCGGCGAGGCGCGTTCAAATAAAGTCGCCCAATCTGCATCACGCTCATGGTCTAGTGCAGCAGGTTGTTCGGACCGTTGATAAACCACCACTTTGTCGGGCTTCCAACGACTGTCCATTACGGCTTGGTCGACCATCGGCTTGTAAGGGATCACTTTGCACACTTCGATGCCACACGATGCAGTCAGCAACACTTTGGGTTCCGCATCTTCTAGCCTAACGGCCAGCTCATTCGGAGCAAAGCCGCCAAATACCACCGAATGAATAGCACCTAGTCGCGCACAGGCAAGCATTGAAATGGCGGCTTGCGGGATCATGGGCATGTAGATAACAACACGATCCCCTTTGGTCACACCAAGGGCTGCCAACATACCCGCACACTTGGCCACTTGATCACGAAGCACTGCATAGCTGTATTGCGCTTTTTTACCGGTGACTGGCGAGTCATAGATCAACGCCGTCTGATCGCCGCGTCCGTTCTCGACGTGATAATCGAGCGCGAGATACGATGTATTAAGCTCACCATCGGGAAACCAACGTTCAATGCCGTTGGCATCATTTTCTAGTGCGACAGTTGGTGGTGTAAACCACTGAATATTCTTTGCTTGTTGCAACCAGAAAATATCTGGACTGGCGACGGATTGCTGATAGGCGTTTTGATAGGCTGACATTGTCATGCTCCTTGCCTCTTGCTGAGGTTTTGCTTCTCTACCTGCAGGTTTGAGTCGCCAATGGCACTCAGTCAGGTAAAAAAGCTTGGCAGCAAGCGGATGTCGTTGCTTACTGCCAAGTAACTGCTGTTTCTCAAGCCTTATGTTGGCTTGTTGATGAAACACTAATTAATGGTAAACATCTCCATAAAGGTATTTACCGGCGTCTTCATCAAGATGTCTTGATCTAAACAAAGCGTATAAATCTTATTTGCTTGCGCCGCCGGAAAACGCGTGAGGAGGTTACGTTTGAATTTATCCTCAAGCACGGGGATCCCTTCTTCACGGCGACGACGATGACCAATCGGATATTCCACTTCTACCTTCTCGGTCGACGACCCATCAGTGAAGAAAACCTGTACCGCATTCGCAATCGAACGTTTCTCTGGGTCGAGATATTCTTCGCTGTAGCGCGTGTCTTCAACAATCGTCATTTTCTCGCGCAGCGCATCAATTCGGCTGTCGCCTCGGTGAAAACTGTCTTCATAATGCTCGGCCACTAAATCGCCGTGAATCAAAGGCACAGCAAGCATGTATTGCAAGCAATGGTCGCGATCGGCGGGGTTCGCCAAATCGCCCACTTTGGAGATAATACGAATCGCAGACTCATGCGTGGTCACTTCAATACGATCAATCTCATCGAGGCGACTCGCCACTTGCGGGTGCAGGGTCACGGCACATTCCACTGCCGTTTGTGCATGAAATTCCGCAGGGAATGAAATCTTAAACAGAACATTTTCCATCACATAGGCATCAAAAGGCTGGTTCACGCGGAATGATTCACCTTTGAACAGCACATCATAAAAGCCCCACTTCTCAGCGGTCAGTACAGACGGTAAGCCCATTTCACCTTTCATGGTGATCATGGCTAATCGAACCGCACGCGAGGTCGCATCGCCCGCTGCCCAAGATTTACGTGAGCCTGCATTCGGAGCATGACGATAAGTACGCAGCGAACAACCATCCACCCACGCTTGTGACAATGCATCAATGACTTGATCGCGGTTACCACCCAACATTCGTGTAACCACGCCTGTCGACGCAACACGCACCAAAAGGACGTGATCAAGACCAACGCGGTTGTAGCTGTTTTCTAGTGCCAACACACCTTGAATTTCATGGGCTTTAATCATCGCCGTTAGCACGTCGTGCATGGTCAAAGCAGGTTTACCTTCTGACACAGCAATACGGCTAAGATAATCTGCAGTGGCAAGAATGCCGCCCAGGTTATCTGATGGGTGTCCCCACTCGGCGGCGAGCCAAGTATCGTTAAAATCCAGCCAGCGAATCATGCAGCCGATGTTAAATGCAGCTGTGATCGGATCGAGTTCATGGGAAGTGCCCGGCACGCGCGCACCGTTTCTTACTGTTGTGCCCGGAACCAGTGGTCCCATATGCTTAGTGCACTCTGGAAAGCGTAACGCCAACAACCCGCACCCAAGGGTATCGATCAGGCAATTGCGCGCGGTGTTGTACGCCTCCGTAGAAGTGATCTCTTTATCGCACACATAATCGGCAATGGTTTGTAGCAGTGCATCAGGCTCGGGACGCTGGTTTACATCGACATTCATTGACATGTTTAGATTCCTTTCCTTAATCACTTATTGGCGTTTTTCGATTGGCAACCAGTCTTGATGCTCTGGCCCAATGTAGTCCGCACTTGGTCGAATAATTCGGTTGTTGGCACGTTGCTCAAAGACGTGAGCGCACCAGCCTGTGACGCGGCTCATCACAAATATGGGCGTGAATAGCTTGGTGGGGACCCCCATGAAGTGATACGCCGAGGCATGGAAGAAATCAGCGTTAGGGAACAGATCTTTTTCACGTTTCATTACCTGCTCGACACGCTCCGATACGTCATACAATGCCGCTTCAGACGAAGACTCAGACAGCTGTTTTGACCATGCTTTTATCAGCGCGTTTCTCGGGTCGGACTCACGATAAATCGCGTGTCCAAACCCCATCACTTTTTCTTTGTTCGCCAGCATTCCCATTAGCGTGGTTTCTGCTTGATCGGGTGTGGCCCAGTTTTCAATCATCGCCATTGCTGCCTCGTTCGCGCCGCCATGCAACGGCCCACGTAAGGTGCCAATGGCGGCAGTCACGCACGAATGAATATCCGACAAGGTAGAAGCACACACCCGAGCTGCAAAGGTGGACGCATTGAATTCATGTTCAGCGTACAAAACTAACGAGCAATGCATGACGCGGATATGCAGATCAGATGGCGTGTCGTCAGACAACATGTCGAGGAAATAGCCCGCAATGCTGTTTTGATCGCTCGCGGCGGTATCAATGCGTACGCCATCATGTGAGAAGCGATACCAATAGCAAATCATGGCGGGAAGGTGCGCGAGAATGGTGTCGGATTTGTCTGACTGCTCTGAGAAATCCAATTCGGTATCAAGGTTACCCAACATGGAGCAACCGGTGCGCATCACATCCATGGGGTGAGCATCAGCAGGAATACTTTCTAGTACGCTACACAAAGCCGAAGGTAAGCCCCTTTTGTGGACCAAGGTTTGCTTGTAATCTTTCAATTCTTGCACGTTCGGTAGCTTGCCTTTCAACAGGAGATACGCGACTTCCTCAAACTCAGCGTGATTAGCAAGATCCGTAATGTCGTAACCTCGGTAGGTTAATCCCGTGCCCGATTTTCCGACCGTACACAAAGCCGTGCTGCCCGCACTTTGACCTCGTAGTCCTTCTCCGCTCAACGGCTTGTTTTTGTCCGTCATGGTATGCTCCTTGTCGTTGACTAATTCATTGTTTTTATGTGTTTCCCTACTGCTTTTTCTGCTTCAATATCTTGTTTCATCTTTGTGCTTCAAGCTTTCTGTTTCAGCGTTTCTATTTCAAAGCGAACTCATTCTTTCTCAGCAAACAGGTTGTCGAGCTGCTGTTCGTAATTGTGGTAACCGAGGTAGTGATACAACTCATCACGCGTCTGCATCGTGTCGACAACATTGCGTTGATGACCATCGGCTTTCACTTGCTGATAAACGTTAAGTGCCGCCTGATTCATGGCACGAAATGCTGAGAGCGGATACAGCACGAGATCAACCCCAACTTCGTCCAATTCACTGACCGAGAACAGAGGCGTTTGACCAAATTCCGTAATGTTTGCCAGCACAGGGACGTTAAGCGCTTGCGTGAAAATTTTGTACTGTTCGAGGGTATTAATGGCTTCTGGAAAAATCATGTCCGCACCGGCTTCAACACAAGCTTGAGCACGTTCCAAGGCAGAGTCTAACCCCTCAACCGCCAGTGCATCGGTACGCGCCATGATGACGAAATGCGGGTCCGTTCTTGCATCTACTGCCGCTTTGACGCGGTCAATCATTTCAGCTTGGCTTACGATGGCTTTGTTGGGTCGATGCCCACAGCGTTTTTGTGAAACCTGATCTTCAAGATGCACCGCCGCCACACCCGCTCGTTCCATTTCACGCACCGTGCGAGCAATGCTGAATGCCCCCCCGAATCCAGTATCAATGTCCACCAGCAATGGAAGGCGAGATGCATCCGTAATGCGACGCGCGTCTTCGAGTACGTCGTTAAGCGTGGTGATCCCTAAGTCAGGCAAACCAAAAGAGGCGTTTGCGACACCACCACCAGAAAGATAAATAGCTTGGTGTCCGGTTTGTTCTGCCAACATCGCGGTATACGCGTTGATCGTGCCCATCACTTGCAACGGTCTGCCGTTTACGACTGCATCGCGGAACTTCTTCCCTGCGCTCATGAGGCTTTCTCCCTGTCTGAATTTAGTTGCTGCGCTGCCAATTCGCCGCTTCGTCGGATATGTCTTCGCATCAGCATTTCCGCCAGTTCTGCATCCCTTTCTTCTAATGCATTTAAGATTTGAACATGCTCATTTAATGCGCGTTCTGGCCGGGATTGGGTTCGCGTTGATTGGGTACGATACATGCGCACCAAATGGTAAAGTTCATCGCATAACAAACTGATTAATTTATTGTTTCGGCTGGCTTGAATAATTCGATAATGAAAGTCAAAGTCGCCCTGTTGATGAAAATAGGTCGCGCCATCTACATCGTCGATGTGCTGTTGGTGGCGATGAAGAAGATGTTTCAACGCATCCAGTTCACGCGCAGTGATATGGGTACAGGCTTGTCGAATTGCCATGCCCTCTAATGCTTCTCGCACCGCGTAAATATCGGAAAGTTGTGCCGCACTTATCGCAACCACTCGTGCGCCAACATGAGGAATGCGCTCGACTAAGCCCATGGCTTCCAAACGCATCATGGCTTCTCGTAAAGGCCCACGACTCACGCCAAGCTCACGAGATAATTCTGGTTCCGAAATCTTGCTTCCCGACGCAAATTTTCCGCTGACAATGGCTTCAATTAGCCATTCCGTCATCCCTTCTGATTTGGTGACATCCTTCATTGTGCAATTCCTTTGGTGTCGACAATGGGTTTAATAAGTTGCTCGCATAACACCACACATTGTCGACAACATTTCTCTATGGGTTAATTATTAACCGCAAATTGTGCATTTTTCAACCCAAACTGTCGACAATTCTCATTAGACATTGGTCTAGCATACGGTATTTCCCGCCAAACATTCACTGCACAGATTTCATGAATTCACTGAATATGTGTCAGTTAAAATTGTGAGTCACTACCAAGAGAGAAAAGCTTTTCATCACAGATACTGACTAGAGATCTAACTCTGACGAAAACAGCCGTGTCTCAAAACTGCAACTCCACTACTTTATTTAGTACGCAATTTAAGTTGCGTTAATTACAAATAGATCAATAGCTAGTTAATTTTTTCGAGGTAATTCCAATGGATGTGACACGCAAGAGCAAAGGCTTCACGCTGTCGGCAGTCGCCGTCGCGTGTATGTTTGCTTTCAACGCGCAAGCAGCAACTGATTGCTCAACAATTCAAGAATGGAAAGGCGACGTTGCTTATGGCGGTGGCTCTACTGTTCAGCAAGATAACAAAGTCTACACGGCCAACTGGTGGACAATGGGTAACGACCCCATAACCTCATCTGGCTCTTACAAAGAATGGAAAGAAATTGATCAGTGCGATACTGGCGGTTCAGTGACTCCACCAGAAAACCAAGCACCTACCACATCGCTGGTTTCTCCGACTGCAACCGATAAGATCACTAGCGGTGACGTGGTCGCGCTAAGTGCTGCCGCAGCAGATACTGATGGCTCTGTTACTAAAGTCGAATTCTTCGTTGATGGCGCGTCAGTCGGTTCAGACACTTCTTCTCCCTACTCTGTAAACTGGACTGCCGCTGAAGGTGCCCACACGATCACGGTTAAAGCAACCGATGATAAAGGTGCCATCACTGAATCAACAACGCTCAGCGTGACTGTCGACGCAGGCACTGTTGATCCTGGCAATGAAGCACCAACTGTTTCAGTTGCAACGTCAGCAACAGCCGTTGACCAAGGTGCCGTCGTCACACTCACTGCGGATGCCGCCGATGCAGATGGCACAATCGCGAAAGTTGATTTCTACGTCGCCGGCCAATTGAAAGGTTCGGCTGATACGGCACCGTACACGTTTGATTGGATGACAGACAAAGCCGGTTCAGTTTCTGTCTATGCAAAAGCGACAGATGACAAAGGCGCATCAACCGATTCTGCTCTAATTAGCGTCAGCGTTACTGGCACGCCAACCGTTTCAAACTGTCGCCCTGAAGGTCTCTATCAAACAGCGGGACTAAACGTTCCTTACTGTACGATTTATGACGCAGATGGCCGTGAAGATATGGGTGTCGACCACCCTCGTCGAATCATTGGTTACTTCACAAGCTGGCGTTCGGGTGATGACCCGCAAGCCTCTTACCTGGTTAACGATATTCCATGGGAACAACTCACCCATATCAACTATGCGTTCGTGAGCATTGGCTCCGACGGCAACGTGAATATTGGTGATGTTAACGACCCAACAAACGCCGCTGTTGGTAAAGAATGGCCTGGCGTTGAAATTGACCCCGCACTGGGCTTCAAAGGCCACTTCGGTGCACTCGCTACTTACAAGAAAAAACATGACGTTAAAACACTGATTTCAATCGGTGGTTGGGCGGAAACAGGCGGTCACTTTGGCGCCGATGGTAAACGTGTCGCAGACGGCGGTTTCTACACCATGACCACCAATGCTGACGGTTCTATCAACCATGCAGGCATCGAAAAATTCGCTACCTCAGCCGTTGAAATGATCCGTAAGTACAAATTTGACGGTGTGGATATCGATTACGAATACCCAACCTCTATGGCAGGTGCGGGCAACCCAGATGACAAAAACTTCATGGAGCCGCGTCGTGCGTATCTATGGGCGTCTTATCAAGAGCTGATGCGCGTACTGCGTGAGAAACTCGATCAGGCATCGGTTGACGACAATATTCACTACATGTTGACCATTGCGTCGCCGTCATCAGGTTACTTGCTGCGTGGCATGGAAACCTTCGATGTCACTAAATACCTCGATTACGTCAACATCATGTCTTACGACTTGCATGGTGCGTGGAATGACCACGTTGGTCACAACTCAGCATTGTACGATACAGGTAAAGATTCAGAACTCGCTGCATGGAATGTCTATGGCACTAGCCAGTATGGCGGCATGGGCTATCTGAACACCGACTGGGCATACCACTACTTCCGTGGTTCTATGCCTGCTGGTCGTATCAACATTGGTGTGCCGTATTACACCCGTGGTTGGCAAGATGTCACCGGTGGCGAGAATGGTCTGTGGGGCAAAGCCGCCCTTCCAAACCAAGCTGAGTGTTTAGCGGGTACCGGTGAAGGCGAGAAGAACAATTGTGGTAACGGCGCTGTAGGTATCGACAACATGTGGCACGATACCGATCCTAAAGGCAACGAAATGGGTGCAGGCTCCAACCCAATGTGGCACGCAAAGAACCTTGAAAACGGTATCTTTGGTTCGTACGCGACGGCATATAAGCTTGACCCAGCGAACGACCCACAGGACGTATTGACAGGCACCTACGAGCGTAACTACGACAGCGTTGCAGTTGCACCTTGGTTGTGGAACGCAGAGAAGAAAGTCTTCCTGTCTACCGAAGATGAAGCGTCTGTCGGCGTGAAATCTGACTACATCATCGACAAAGGTATCGGCGGCGTAATGTTCTGGGAATTAGCAGGTGACTATAACTGCTACCTGTTCGACGCAAACGGTAACCGTACAACGAACGTCGATGACACAGAAAATGCATGTAAGACGGGCAACGGTGAATTCCACATGGGTAACACCATGACCAAAGCGATCTACAACAAGTTCGCGGCGGCCACGCCATATGGAAACAAGCTGTCTGATAACCCAATGCCATTGGAAGCTGTGGATATCACTGTTTCAATCGGTGGTTTCAAAGTGGGCGATCAGAACTACCCAATCAACCCTAAGATCACCTTCACCAACAACACTGGCACTGATTTGCCGGGCGGAACGGAATTCCAATTCGACATTCCAACCTCTTCGCCGGACAACGCAAAAGATCAGTCTGGTGGCGGTCTGAAAGTGATTGTTTCAGGTCACACCAAGTCTAACAACATTGGTGGCCTTGAGGGTAACATGCACCGCGCTGCGTTCTCGCTACCAGCATGGAAAGCACTGCCAGCAGGTGATAGCTATGAATTGGATATGGTTTACTACCTGCCAATCTCTGGTCCCGCTAACTACACCGTTAACATCAACGGTGTCGATTACGCGTTCGCGTTTGAGTACAGTGATTTGCCTTTGGCTGACCTGTCCGGTTCTACCGGTCCAACAGATCCAGGCAACCCAGACCCAGGCACTTGTGATACGACGGGTCTGAGTGTTTACCCAGACTTACCACAAACTGACTGGCAGGGTAATCCAAGCCATGCTAACACGGGCGACAAGGTCGTTAATGACGGCAAAGTCTATCAAGCCAACTGGTGGACAGCGTCCGTACCAGGAAGCGACGGTAGCTGGTCTAAAGTGTGTGGCTAACGCCAATAGCACCAGATAACGTTTTAATCTAACCAGAGCCGGCTGAAATCAGCCGGCTTTTTTAGAACAGCCTGATTCCCACGCTAAACATCAAACGATGCAGTTCTGGATCGTTATTCACCAGATCTTTGACCAGATTGTATTCCACCCCAACAAACGCTAACTCATCGATACTAAAGCGCAGTCCCGCACTGCCCATCACGCCGGCGCCAAATTTATCTTGCCCTGCGGTTGGATTGAGATCGCCGATAGTCGCGCCTGTTTCGAGATACAACTCAGGCAACCAGACTTTTTGAGTGTTTAGCTCCAGACCAAACCCCACAGATCCCGCTTTGACTGGGCTGCTTATCTCTGCTCGCCCCATGCCATATAAACGCAGCTTAGTGCCAAGTAACGAATAAAACTGATGACGGTATTTTAAATCTAACCCGACAGCTCCCTGTCCTGCTTGATCAGCCGCAGAGGTCGCACCTGTCGTGTTAATCCCAAGGACTAATGCGTTGGTTTTCATCCACGACGCGAGTGCATTCGGACTTTCCCATATCAAACCAAAACCACCCGCACTCCCTTGACCCGCTGCCGCCAGAGCCTGCTTCACGAATTCAGTGCATTGCAACCCAAACAGGTTGTATTTAGGGCGGTCATTACACGTTTTCACTGCAAACTTATACGCCGCATTAAACTGCTCCGCGGTAAGTTCAAACGTCTGTCTCGTCGGGTTGTTTTTGTTGTGTTGGGTTTTATCAGGGTGGTGAACACAGCCATCAACGTCAGCGCGGGTATCGTCAGCATCGAAACCTTCCTTAGGCCAAAAGCCGTACGTCCATAAATTGCCTTTGTCATCTTGCAAGCGTATCCATGAATGCCCGACTTTATGCGTTGCCGGTAACAACAAAAATGGCCCTTCTTTATCAGCAAAGACGGTGATGGAAAACTTGCCTGTTTCAGTCGTATTCCCGTCTTTTTTTGAACACTCGTTCGCGCAATCCGCTTCACTTAAGAACTGCGTAGCAGAACGTCCCGCTTTGGACTGCTGTAACACATGCGTTAATTCGTGTGCGAGCACCTTTTGACCCGACACAGAATGAGGCTGATATTGTCCTCGATTGAAGATGATGTTATTCCCGAGGGTATAAGCACGAGCACGCAAACTAGACGCCGAGTCTGCGGCTTTCGCATCGTTATGAACACGCACATTGCTGAAGTCATAACCGAAACGCTGTTCCATATCCTGTCGAACATGAACAGAAAGTGGTTCGCCAGCACCAGGCACTCTGCTTTGCAAATGTGAAGGTATAGAAGGCCTAGATAGAGGCAGTGCTTTTCCCAACGATGACGGCGTCGCACTTCCTCTTTTTTGACAGGCACTGCAAGAATTTCCTGAGGGACTTGAGGCAGGTTTATTCATCACTTGATTGGCAACATCATCAGCTTCACGTTCTGCACCATCAGAACTAAGGCTGTCTTTGCTCATCATTTGAATCTTTATTGGCTCTGCCGCGTCTGCGTTCTTAATCGATAGCGGATGATCCGTTTTGTCCTCATGCGCAGGTGTATTGCAGGCACACTGTTTAGATTTCCCCCCAATGGACACTCGTTGGTTCAAGCGAGATGCGAGGGAGAACCCCACATCAGGCCTCATCGCAGTGGGTTCTTTCTGAGCAAAAGAAAACATCCATCGCCTCCTCATGACAGGCTGTAAGTATCTCAACCGTCTAAATTTGAGTTAACTCTAGTTGATGTGCCCTCCACTGCACTGCATACGTGAAAGAAGTCATACATTCTTTACAAGGCTATAAAAAAACCTGACAACAGAGAGATGACGTCCACTTAAGGAAATTGAATCTAAAACTGAATGATTTTTCATACAAATAGAGTGCTATTCTTCCCCGCAGAGTCGTATCATGTGGTCAACTTCTGCCGATAACTTCCTATCGCCGATCATTACTCTGTATTCCGAAGGTTTCATGATTTACAAACTCTTTGAGCGTGTCACTAGGGCATTTCCCCCTGAACAACCCGAGCAGCCACCCAATACTTTGCTCGCCTTTTGCCGTCACTACACCAAGGGCTTTGAAAGGCCATTGGTCGCAATGTCGTTTCTGACCGCGCTAATCGCGATTGCAGAAGTCTCTCTATTTGGTTTCATGGGCAAACTGGTTGACTGGCTGACCCACCAAGACAAAGCGACGTTTCTCGCACACGAAGGCAATACGCTGATCTGGATGGGTGTATTGGTCCTTATTGTTATGCCCCTGCTGGTCTCCTTACACTCCCTTGTTTTACACCAGTCGTTGCTTGGCAATTACCCCATGTCTATCCGCTGGCTGGCACACCGCTATTTACTTAAACAGAGTATCGGGTTTTACCAAAATGACTTCGCAGGACGCATTGCCACTAAAGTGATGCAAACCGCCTTGTCGATACGTGAAACCGTGATGAAATTACTGGATGTCGCGGTTTATATCGCGGTGTATTTCACCACCATGCTCGTCATGGTGGGGCAAGCAGACATTCGCTTGATGATCCCGCTTATCATCTGGCTCATGGCGTATATCTGTATTCAGATGTACTTCGTGCCACGATTGAAAGCCGTTTCGACAGAACAGGCCGACGCGCGCTCGCTCATGACCGGACGCATTGTTGACAGCTACACCAACATTGCCACCGTGAAACTCTTCTCACACACAGACAGAGAAACCGCGTACGCAGAAGAAGGCATGGATACCTTCCTTGATACCGTTCATCGCCAAATGCGCTTAGCGACAGGCTTCAATATCGCCGTTGAAATCATTAACTATGCCTTGGTTTTCGCCATCAGTGCGATTTCAATATGGCTATGGCTTGATTCAGCCATCTCCATAGGTGCCATCGCTATCGCTGTCAGTCTTGCGCTGCGAATCAATGGCATGTCCAAGTGGATCATGTGGGAGATCGGCGCGCTGTTCGAGAACATAGGGACAGTGGTTGATGGCATGGCCACATTGGCGAAGCCTGTAGAAGTTACTGATGCACCAAATGCACCCGTACTGACAGTGCCGAACGGTGAGATTTCATTCAGTGATGTCAGCTTCCACTATGGTGAAGGCAAAGGCGTGATAGAGAAGCTGAACCTCACCATCAAGCCGGGTGAAAAAGTCGGTCTGGTCGGGCGCTCTGGTGCGGGCAAGTCAACCATGGTGAACCTGCTGATGCGTTTTCATGATGTCGAAGGCGGTAAAATCAAAATCGACGGTCAGACTATCTCCGCGGTCACACAAGATTCATTACGCGCGAACATTGGCATGGTGACACAAGACACCTCGCTGCTGCATCGCTCGATTAGAGACAACATCTTGTACGGCAACCCCGATGCAAGTGAAGAAGCCATGTTGGATGCGAGTAAAAAAGCGCAAGCGCATGATTTCATCAAACAGCTTAGCGACACACACGGTAACCATGGCTATGACTCTCAAGTTGGCGAGCGCGGTGTGAAACTGTCGGGCGGTCAACGTCAACGCGTGGCGATTTCTCGTGTATTGTTAAAAGACGCGCCTATTTTGATTTTGGACGAAGCCACTTCCGCATTGGATTCCGAAGTTGAAGCCGCGATTCAAGAAAGCCTCTACGAACTAATGCAAGGCAAAACCGTGATTGCGATTGCTCACCGTTTGTCGACGATTGCAGCGATGGACCGACTCATCGTGCTCGATAACGGTGAAATTGCCGAAGAAGGGACGCACCAAGAATTGATTGCCAGCGGCGGGATTTACGCACAGCTTTGGCGACATCAAACGGGTGGGTTTATTGGCGATTAATCTTTGCCAATCTCCAATAACAACCAAGATAACGGGTGCGAATCGCACCCGTTTTTTTTAACTATCGCACACACGCTTTCGCATTTATGAGACTCCTCTCCTACCCTTAATTTGAAATCATACTGATTAAAGGAAGGACACATGTCATTGAGCAAGCTTGCCGCAAAATCTACATTTATCGCCCTACTCGCATTTGGTCTGAATGCATGTTCAGGCCATGACCCTGTCCCAGAAAGCGAATGCGGCAAAGTCGTTAGCCATGCGCAAAAAGTGCTTGGCGCGATGGCACCATCAGCGGGAGAATTAATGGGTCAGTGCAAGTCAGCGTCTGACAGCGAGCGCGGATGTGTGCTTGCAGCCACCAAAAAAGGTCAACTGGCGCAGTGCCTATAGCGGTGAAATATATCGTATAATGGCCCCGTTATTTTAGCGGGAGCCATTTATGCAACGTTCCACCCTCGTCGGCTTGAAAGTCGGCTTGATAGCCCTTTTTATCTTTGTCGCCATGATAGGCATGAGTACTAACGCGCCAGCGACAGAATGGCTAAAAGAAGCATTCCTTGGTATCAGTTTTGCGTTCGCATTTGGGCTAGGTGCGCCAGAAGCACTGGCTTACGCGTTGGGCGCCGTCGTCTTTGTTGCGGTCTTCTGTGCGGGTTACTTTGTTGGAAAAAAAGCCTCTGCGAAACTAGATAAATAACCAAGTCCACTCTAAAGCGAGCTGCGCAGATACCCTTTGTGCTAGCTCGCTTTTGTCCCAATGCGGTTTATGGTGATCACTCTAAACCGTTTATGCCCCATTCCTTCTTAGAGTATTTGCCCCAAGCAAAGTTCTGACGCCCCGTTCGCATTAGGAAATATTATCCAAAACTGTCATTTCTAAAATTATTTAGTCACTCAAACAACCGATGGAGGTGGAGCATGGTGACTATTAATAAACAGAGAAGACACTTAGGACAAAAGAAGCCATTTAAACTCGAAGATATCTGGCGGATCCGCACGCGCCTTGAGATAGAGGGCAATCAGATGGAACTGGCGCTTTTAGATCTCGCGATTGACTGTAAACTCCGGTCTTGTGACTTACTTAGAATGAGGGTTTGCGACATTTCGTCGTTAGGCATCATTCATCCCAGAATTCTGTTCACGCAAAGCAAAACGCAACGGGATGTTCAGTTTGAGATAACAGCAAAAACTCAACACGCACTTAGCCAGTGGTTGTTTGTCAGTCAACTTTCGCCGCAGGACTTTATCTTTCCCAGTCCCAGAAAAACTGGGGCGCCAATGAGTTACTCCTACTACGCCCACATCGTAAAAAAGTGGGCAACGCCCCTTGGACTTGACGCTGCTCAGTATGGAACCCACTCCATGCGAAGGACTAAGGCAACGCTGATCTATCCGAGAACAAAAAATATCAAGGCGGTACAACTACTTTTAGGGCATGTAAAACTTGATAACCCCATACGCTATCTTGGCGTCGAGATCGAAGATGCGCTCAAAATTTCCGAAGACACAGATATTTAAATATGTGGTTGATATATCCCCTTTGAAGAAATTGACTAGCTAAGAACTGTATAAACGATACAACGTGAAAATTGCCTGTGCCTCTTTAGGTTGCAGGTGATTTCATTCCACTGGAGAATGCTTCAAAGTCCAGCAACCCCGCTAATAGCCCTTCTGCATATCCATTACTTTGGCTTTTTTTTCCTTGGAACGATTGCTAGAAACTAAATGCTTGCACCTTTATCGGGAAGGAACCCTGATAAATGAAGCAACTTCTTGAATCTTAGGAAACACCTCCTTTATTAATCGACTTTCATCCCATTCGCTCGTTTTAAATACTGCGACAATACAGGCTATTATTTCCTTGTCGTAATCCAAAATTGGTACGGAAATATTTATCTTTCCATGGCTTATCTCTTGATTCGTTATGCAGTATCCATTTTGCTTGAACTTATGCACTTCATTCTTGATGTCTACCTCATTTGTCATTGTCAACGGTGTGAATGACTTTTTGGTTTCCTTCTCCAAAATTGACTCGACCTTATTATCATCAAAAGTGGACAGGAATATTCTCCCCGAACTTGTACAGAAAATGGGCACCGTAAAGCCTGGATAATCGTTTGGGTAGGCTTCTGTGATGCTTTGTAGTGGAATGAGATACACTACTCTTTCTTGGTGATAAACGCTGACGCCCACGCGTGCATCCAAGTTCTGACGCAGATTGATAATATGGGGGTTTATAGCACTCACCAGATTATTTTGACTGAGGTAACTACTTGCCGGGAGGAGCATTTTTAAGGAGAGCTCATATCGCTTTGAGGTTGGACTCTTGGTCAGGTATCCCAGTTCCTCAAGAGTATAAACATAGCGTTGTACTGCGCTTTTCCCCATCCCTGTGACCTGAACTAGTTCGGTCAAACTCATGCTTTGCGTCGTCACATCAAAAGCTTCAATAATTTCAAAGGCTTTCTTAACTGAGCCAACAAATAAGCGATTTTCCATCCTCTAAATCCTCAGAAATAAGACATTAGAAAGCAAGATCTGATTTGCGATCGTAACCTGATCGTTATATGGTTGTTAACAGAGTAACACAATGCACAACAAAGTATTGTAATGCAATATTTATATGGAGGTAAATATCATGAAGTATCTATTCGCTACTCTTTTTGCTGCGCTTTCTTTTGTCGCCAATTTCACTCAAGCCGCTGAATGGCCAACGAAGACAATTAAATTAACGGTTGGTTATGGGGCGGGTGGAACAACGGACACCGTGTCACGAGTGCTATCCACTGAACTTGAGAAAAGCCTTGGTGAGAAAGTGACCGTCATTAATAAACCGGGAGGTGGCGGATCTGTCGCTGCGGCGTTGTCGAAAGCACAACGCCCCGATGGATATTCTATTTTCACACTCACCACAGGCGCGGCAGTACTATCGCCCCATATGCAAAATCTGCCGTACGATCCTTTAAACGACTTTTCTTTTATCTCTCAAATTGCCCAATGGAACCTTGGAATAGTGGCGCCCAAGGATGCGCCTTACTCTTCTATTCAAGAGCTTGTCGAATATGTGAAGCAACATCCGGGTGAAGTGAGTTACGCAATTGCTGGTGCCGGCACTCCACAACACCTTGCTATGGAACGTCTCGCGCAACAAGAGTCGTTGAAATGGAAGGCGATCCCATTTAAAGGCGGTGCTGCAAGTGTTACTGCGCTGTTGGGTGGGCACGTCGATTTGATGGCTGGAGCAACGGAGTGGTTGCCCCAAGTCCGCTCTGGCGAATTTAAACTTCTTTCAATTATTACCGACAAGCGAATGGCTGAGTTCCCAAATGTACCAACCTTGATTGATGCAGGGTACGAGATCTCTGCGCCTTCTATTTTGGGTATTGCGGGTCCAAAAGGGATCCCTGATGAAGTGGTAGAGCGACTTGCCAGTGCAATAAAAGTTGCGACAGAAACCGAGGGTTTCATGGCGATTATCGAAAAACTCGCTATGCAGGTGAACTATCTCGACTCGAAGAGTTTTGAGGAGAATGTGACAGAAACGTTTCACGAACAAGGCGAAATCATTCAGCTTTCTGGGCTAGGGAAATAGCCCAGTATTAAGCGAGGGAAGGTTAGAGCAGGAATTCAGGAAGGAATGATGAATCAAAAATTAAAGGACAGATTGTCAGCAGTGGTGCTTGTCATTATCGCTGTGGGTATAGGTGTCACATTAATCCCAGAACAGGTTGAAGATACTCCATCTATCGCGTTGTCACCGAGGTTCTTCCCATACTTTGGTTGTGCGTTGGTCGGTATTGGCGCAGTTTTTCTGTTTGTAAGTAGCTTTGATAAAACTTCTGGTGAGCAGGAAACGATAGCCCCTAAGCAGAGTGTTGGGACTTGGTTTCGACCTCTTCTCACTGTCCTTGTGATAGTCCTATTTATCAGCGTGTTTGAAACATACGGCTTCATCCTTTCTGTATCTGCAATGATGTTTCTGCTCTTTCTTATCAATGGAGTACGACGACCAGCGACGCTAATCATCATACCGGCGCTGGTCACCCTCGCGCTCTATGCACTGTTTGTTATTGGATTGGGAATGTCCGTTTAAACCAAGGAGAGTGGTATGGAAGGCGAAATCCTTCAATCTGTAGTTTCAGTTTTTTCTGTACTTAATCTTGTCGCTATTTTTGTTGGCGTCGCATTTGGCATCTTTATGGGGGCAATCCCCGGGCTAACCGGAACCATGGGTATTGCGTTGATTATCCCGCTTACCTATGGATTTAGTCCTCTAACCGCATTTTGCGTTTTGTTAGGGGCTTATAAAGGGTGTCTTTTTGGAGGGAGTATTCCTGCCATTTTATTGAATACACCAGGCTCTCCCGCAGCAGCTGCGACTGTTTTGGATGGCTACCCTTTGGCTCAAAAAGGAAGGGGAAGCGAGGCTATGGGTATGGCGCTGTGGGCTTCCGTTATTGCCGATGTTATTGCTACTGCCATATTGGTTCTGGGCGCAGTCTCCCTTGCCAAATTGGCGACTAATTTTGGACCGCCGGAATTTGCAACCCTAGTACTTTTTGCGCTTCTTGTTGTGGCTGGTGTGTCAGGCAATTCGCTTTCGAAGGGGTTGATAGCCGCTTCATTAGGCTTTCTTTTTGGAACTGTCGGGCTAGATCCGATGGTTGCCACACCAAGGTTTACCTTTGATAACGTCAATTTGATGAACGGTATTTCTCTGATGGCGATGCTGATCGGTTTATTCGCCGTTTCTGAGCTCCTTATTCAGGCAGAAAATTTGGTCGAGAAACGGACAGCTAAGCAAGCAACCGACAATGCCAATTCATCTATTTCCTGGTTTCAAATCAGGGGGAGTCTAAAAACTATCTGCAGAGGCTCATTCATTGGTGTAGTGCTAGGTGCAATACCCGGATTGGGAGCTACTCCAGCTGCGTTTTTGTCATATTCCGAGGCGAAACGGAAATCGGCGTCACCAGAGAAGTTTGGTCAAGGAGAGTTAGAGGGGGTCGCTGCTGCGGAATCTGCGAACAATGCTACTTGCGGAGGTGCTTTGATTCCTCTGCTCGCTTTAGGTGTGCCGGGTGATGTGACAACTGCGGTATTGATGGGGGCTTTTCTGATACATGGCTTAGCGCCTGGACCAGCACTTTTTAGTGAAGATATTTCGCTGATCTATTCACTGTTTGTCGTGCTTTTTATCGCATCACTGTTTCTGCCACTGGTCGGTAAGGTCGCGATAAAGATGTTTTTTCAAATTACGAGAATCCCCCAAAGTGTGCTGCTACCAATTATCGCGGTGTTTTGTCTTATCGGTGTTTATGGATTCAACAACAGTACGGTCGATCTTTGGATGATGTTGGGCTTTGGCTTGCTGGGTTATGTCATGCGAAAACTCGATTTCCCTCTTGCTCCAATGATGATTGGCTTTGTTCTCGAGCCCGTAGGAGAACAAGCTGTGCGTCAGGCGCTCACCCTGTCCGATGGGAACTGGCTCGTTTTCGTCTCTACGCCACTTTCTGTGTTGTTTTTAGTTTTATCTATCATATCTGCGGTGGTGATTTTCCGTCGTAACACAAATAAAAATGGAGTTTAACCGTGAGTTTGTCTCAGTCATCGTCTTGGAGTATCACTAAAAAGGTTGTTCGTACTCACCGTGGTGTGGTGACCTCACAAAGTCGCATAGCTTCAGAAATCGGTGCTCAGGTTTTAAGAAACGGCGGAAACGTTGTTGATGCTGCAATAGCAACATCGTTCGCTTTAGGCGTCGCAGAACCTTGGATGAGTGGTATCGGTGGTGGCGGCTTTATGGTGGTTCGTTTAGCCAAAACGGACGACGTTAAGGTGATCAACTTCGGTATGAAATCACCTAAGAATCTTGATGTCGAAGACTATCCGCTTGTTGAAGGTTCGGCGACAGATTTGTTTCCTTGGACTCGCGTCCATGAAGACAGGAATGTTACTGGTGCGTTGGCGGTGGCTATTCCCGGTCAAGTCGCTGGAATGGGGCTGGCAGCTGAGCATTTTTCATCACTTCCTTGGAAAGAACTCATTCAACCATCAATAGACCTTGCTAAGAAAGGGTTAGCCGTTGATTGGTACGCGCAGCTGATTATTTCTTCCGTAACTAAAGATCTGGTACTGTATAAAGCCTCCGCCGAGACTTTCTTGGATTCCTGTCTTTTCCCTAAATCTTCTGCTTGGACTTCTCATTCATCAAACGTCTGTGATCAGTCTAGCCTTGCTAAAACGCTGGAGACAATAGCAGAGAAGGGTCATCAAAGCTTTTACCGCGGTGAGTTAGCAAGAACCATTGTCAATGAGCTTGTTGCTGCGGGCGGCAAGCATTGCTTGGAAGACTTTGAAAGCTACGCGGCGACTTTGCAGACTGCAGATAAATACAGTTATCGCGACCATACCATATTTGGTACACCGTCAATGACTGCCGGACCAACCTTAAAACGCACTTTTTCACTTATGGAGAATTGGCAGCCAGAGGGCAATTCTCCTGACTCAAACGCCTACAAGGTATATGACACTGCCATTAGGTTGGCCAACGAAGAGCGTTATCGTTTTATGGGGGATGAACGTAAAGAAGTGGCGCCTAGTTGCACGACACATTTTAATGTTGTTGATTCGGAGGGGAATTGTGTATCGGTCACGCAGACACTGCTTTCAATTTTCGGCTCCAAGTTGATGCTGGGGGACAGTGGCATTCTTATGAACAACGGGATCATGTGGTTTGATCCGGAACCTAATAAGCCAAACTCGCTCGCTGCGGGCAAAAGATGCTTGGCGAATATGTGTCCCACCATTCTCAAACGCAGTGATGGTCTTTACTTCGCTTTAGGGGCTTCAGGCGGAAGAAAAATAATGCCAGCGGTAGCGCAGCTATCCTCGTTTATCTTGGATTACAAGATGGATATTGAGAAAGCGATGTATACGCCGAGGATAGATACTAGCCTGAGTGATCTCACGATTGTCGATGACACTATGGATGAAAGTCTCGTTGAGGATTTAAGGGGATCACTACGACAGGTCAAATTAGCCCCACGGACTATATATCCGTTCAATTTCGCTTGTCCTAGCATCATTTCGAGTCAAGTTGAAGATGGTCGGCTTGAAAACTCTGGGATGACAGAGGTGATGTCAGCCTGGTCAGATTCGATCAAAGAATGAAGGGCGTGATGGGTGAAAGAGGATGACTGAATTCTTACAAAAGCTGAATGACGGAGATCTGATAGCACTTGTTGTCCTCTTTTTGTCTTTATTTCTTTATGAGCCTATAAGTAAAGCCATATTTGGGAAGAATATTTCCAGTCAAATGATGTTATGGAGAAAAGCGTGGGCAACACAAATGCTCTGGCGCCATGAGAGAATTACAGATGTCAGCTTGGTGCGAGGATTGATTCACAATGTGTCTTTCTTCGCGACGACGACTGTTTTTGTTATCAGCGGCTTAGTCGCACTGTTAGGTGCAAGCCAATCAATCACCGAAAAGATAAACTCTTTTTCTTACTTGAATGGAACGACAGAGGAGGCCGTGGTTTTAAAAATAACGAGTTTGTTATTTATTATGGTGATTGCGTTTTTTGAATTTGCGTGGTCTATGAGTTTACACGCGAACTCATTGCTTATGCTGGGGTCAGCGCCAGAACCAAGTGAAAAGGATTCAAAGGCGACGAGTCTCGTCGTCAACAAACTGTCCGAGATGAGCGTTCTGGCGTCTTACCACTTTCAATATGGTGTAAGGGCCTATTACTTTGGAATATCCTCTTTAGCTTGGATTATCCACCATTATGTATTCTACGCTATTTTTCTCTTTGTTATTATTGTTATTTTGAGGAGAGAGTTCTTTTCACGCGCCTTTTATATAGCGTCAATGGAAGACATTAAATGGTCGTCTTCTGAATAGCCACTGAATCAGTACATACATTTACGCCTTAATGTAGTTTGCACAAATTTAGCTTATCCGAAATGTTGGTATGAATGTACCGACTCTAAGCCGTTATTGTCCAAAAGCGATTTAGGGGCTGCGCTCACTTTCAAACCACCGATCCCCACTCTCATTTTAATCAACACCTCAAACGGCTTCCTACACGGTGGCGGTTTGCATCAATCATCGCTTTATCCAAAGCGCCAAAAATCGCTGCATGCAGATTAATGCGCAAGTCCACACTGCACCGCTGAAACCCGTTTCACCTTCGATTGTTGCCAATGATTGTCACCTTTGATTGGTGTTTTTGCTGCTACGGAGGCTCAAAACCACACTTAGTGCAGTGATAGTTTGTAACAGACGGTAACGCGGTTGAACGGTAAATAGCGTGTTGGGAAGGCTCTACTTGCTGCTAACGTGGTGTATTCATGCGGTGGTGATGGTCGGTTTCCCACCCTGTCTCACTTTCTTTGCAAGGTGCAATGTGAGTATTCACTAGACTAAATCGTTATCGCGGAAATATACTGCGCGTCCTGTTATTACGTTAGGAATACTTTGTGGACCCCAACTCTCGTCGATTGTGTCGCCCCTTACTGGCTTTATGTTATCAAGGAAGGACACGAGCATGATTGAGCCCCTCATTACCCTTCTGTTCGGCATTCTATTTCTCTTGGCAATTATTGCCGCAAACGGCTATTTCGTTGCGCAAGAATTCGCGTATATGGCGGTTGACCGAGCGAGACTTGCGACCTTAGCTGCGACCGGCGATGAAGCCGCAAAACGCGCGCTCAAAATCACTAAACGCACCAGCTTCATGTTGTCGGGTGCCCAGCTTGGCATCACAGTGACAGGCTTAGTGTTGGGCTTCGCTGCCGAACCGCTTGTCGGTCAATCTATGGGGCTTTTATTGCAAAGCTTCGGGCTGTCACTTGAGGCCGGTATTGCTATCGGTACGGTGATTACTTTGATCGTTGCGATGGTGGTTCAAATGATCATGGGTGAGCTTTACCCCAAAAACCTGGCGATTGCGAACGCTGAGTCAATGTCTCGCATGTTGTCTCGCTCCACCTTGATTTACATGTCTGTGTTTGGCTGGCTCATCAGCTTCTTCGACAAGTCCGCTAACTTGCTTCTTCGCGCGGTTCGCATTGAGCCCGTGCACGATCTCGACGTCAGCGCATCTGAGGAAGATTTACACCACATTATCGCTAACTCACGCGATAGCGGTGATTTGCCTGTTGAACTATCACTGATGATGGACCGCATCCTTGATTTCCCTGAACGCGACGTGGAACACGCGATGGTGCCCCGTTCGCAAGTGGATTGGGTTGAACCTGAAACCACGTTGACAGAACTCCTGTCACTCATGGCGCAAGCGCATACGCGATATCCAGTCATCAATGATGACGACGCACCTGTTGGTGTGGTTCATCTCCCAGACGTTCTGGCGCGTATCGATGCTGGCCATGCTGACGACACCGTAGAATCAGTGATGCGCCCTGCTACTGTGTTGCCAACGCTGATGCGACTGCCTAACGCACTGGATCAGCTTGTGACGTCTACCCATCACTTAGCGTGTGTGATCGATGAATACGGCGGTTTTGCTGGCGTGTTGACCATTGAAGATTTAGCGATGGAGATTGTGGGCGAAATCACCGATGAGCATGACGCCGATCACGGCGATGCAGTGGTGCCTGAAGGCGACAACGTCTGGTTGATGGAAGGTGATGTTCACGTCGACGAAGTAGAACGTGCGATTGGTTATGACTTGCCGCGAGGAGATGTAGAAACCATTGCTGGTATCTTGATTGCTGAGCGAGGTGCGCTTCCAGCTGAAGGAGAGACGGTGAATATTGCGCTTCCTATCGACCCTTCAGAGCTGGCTTCTGGCGAGCCGATCATGCGACATCTCGAGATTGAGGTGTTACGTATCGAGCGACACGTGCCAACAGAGGTGCGTGTAAAACTGGTGGAACAGCAAATCGTGGAGGGTGAACAATGACCGATCCGTTGATCGTCACTATCGTGACACTTGCCCTTATTGTTTTGAGTGGTTTTTTCGTCATTATCGAATTTGCTTTGATGGGTGCGCGTCGACACCGCCTTGAAGAAGTCGCCGTAGAAAGTGCGTCGGCGCGCGCTGCGCTTCGGGGTATGAACGACCTGACGCTGATGTTGGCAGGTGCCCAACTCGGCATCACCTTCTGTACATTTGCGCTTGGTGCGGTGACAAAGCCTGCGGTCGATCATTGGGTTGGCCCGGTGTTTCTCGTCATGGGCTTACCAGCATGGGCGGCTGATGGTGCTGCCTTCGGTTTTGCGCTGTTTGTTGTGACGTTCCTGCACTTAGTCGTGGGCGAGATGGCGCCGAAATCTTGGTCCATTGCACACCCAGAAAAGTCCGCACTTGCCATTGGTATTGCTGCTAGAGCCTACGTTTGGCCGCTGCGTCCGCTACTAAAAGCGATAAACAGCATTGCCAACCGACTGGTCAAAGCGTCTGGCGTTGAACCCGTTGAAAGCGCAGCTGTCGGTGGGCAAGACGTGAGTACCATTCGCCAACTGGTTGAACATTCTGGCAAGACAGGCACGCTGAAACCGAATATTCAGCGACAACTGTCAGGTCTTATTGATCTAAGCTCCATCCCTGTTGAAACCTTGGTGACGGAAGGTCAGGTGATGGCGCATGTCGATAAAAACGCCACCGTTGCAGACGTGCGTGCCGCGGCGATGAAGTCAGGGCATTTACGTATTCTGGTGTTTGGAAAAAGTGGCCTCAAGCCGCTTGTGGTTCATGTGCGTGATACGTTATTGGAACCAACCGACAAACCCGCTCGAGACGTTGCGCGTAACGCATATGTGCTTGACTCAAAAATGCCGATATATGAAGCGCTCGCTCGCATGCGTGAAGCCAGTGTTCAATTGGCGGTAGTCAGCAAGGATGGGAAAATGGTGGGTGTCGTGACACTGGCCGATATTCTTAAACGCGTTCTACCAACGACGGCGGCCAACGCATAACGCAAGTTCGCTTTGTCGTCGTCACACCCGCTTTACCGCTGGTGTCTGAACAAACAACGCCACCCTTTCGGTGGCGTTTTTGCTTCAATTCAACCTAAGCCAAGCTAATCCAACCTAATCAAACCCAGCTAGTCAAACCCAGCCAATCAAACGTTAGCGCTCTTTCTCGTAAGGCCGCCCAATAGATTTCGGTGCAACCGCTTTACCAATGAATCCCGCCAGCAATACCACGGTTAACACATACGGCAAGGCAGAGAACACTTGTGTCGGCAACACGCCCACAAACGGAATGTCTACGCCTTGCATCCGCGTTTCCAGTGCGGACAAAAAGCCAAACAGTAAACAAGCTAACAATGCGTTGCGTGGTTGCCATTTACCAAAAATAACCGCCGCCAGCGCGATGTAGCCCTGCCCTGCTGTCATCTCTTTACCAAACGCTGCGTTTTGCGCTGTCGACAAATACGCGCCAGCCAAACCACACAGTAAGCCTGCAATTAATACGGCGCGATAGCGAAGCCAAACAACCGAGATACCCGCGGTGTCGATGGCGTTAGGCTCTTCACCCACCGCACGAAGACGCAGCCCAAAACGGGTTCTGAACAATACCCACCAGGTCACTATCACTGCGACAAACGCCAGATACACCAGCACATTGTGTCCTGAGACCACATCGCGATAAAACGGACCTAGCACGGGCACAACATCGCCCATCCACTCTGCGCCCGGCAGTTGAGCCGGTAAAAAGCGTTGTTCTCCACTTAACGATGGTGTTTGACCGCCACGCTCAAACCACGCATGGCCGAGTGTGATTGTCATCCCCGAGGCGAAGAAATTCACCGCAAGGCCAGAAATGATCTGATCGCCTTTCTGAGTAATTGAGGCGTACCCGTGGATCAGCGCCAACATCATTGATGCCAAAATAGCAGCGGTTAAACCCAACCAAGGGTTGCCCGTCACGTAAGATACCGCTGCAGCCACAAAGGCTGAAAACAGCATTTTGCCTTCAAGACCAATATCCACCACCCCAGCACGCTCAGAGAATATCCCCGCCATTGCAGCGAAAATAAGCGGTACGGCCAAGCGAAGCGTGGAGTCAGCAGAGGACAAAATCCAGCTAAACAGTTCCATTGGCAACCTCCTCACCTTTCGCGCCGCGGCGCATAAAGAAGCCTTCAACCGGTTTACGAATGAGTCTATCTAACGCACCCGTAAAGAAAATCACCAACCCTTGGATCACCATGATCAGCTCTGGGTTCAGACTTGGCATTTCGAACTGCAACTCCGTGCCGCCTTGGTATAACGCGCCAAACAACAACGCAGCAACCAAGATACCAATCGGGTGATTACGTCCCATCAACGCAACGGCGATCCCGATGAAGCCAAAGCCGCCTGTGAAGTTGAGAATAAGGCGATTTTGAGCGCCAAAGACCTCATTGACCGCCATCAATCCGGCTAATGCGCCAGAGATTGTCATGGCAATAATAATGATTTTCTTCGCATCAATACCGGCATATTCTGCCGCTTCGGCGTTTTGCCCAACCACACGAATGGCATAGCCCAATCGCGTTCTGAACAGCAACAACCACACCAAATACGCAACGACGAGAGCAAGGAGGATAGACGGGTTAAGAAGTGAAAATGGCAGTTCATATCCCCAACTTGCGGCTAACTCGTAAAGTTTTGGGAATACCGCTTCAGGATTGAAGTAACGGGAATCGGTCGAGTTACCGCCATATTTGGCGATGTGCTCCACCAGCGCGTAACCCATTACCGAGAAAGCAATGAAGTTAAACATGATGGTCGTTACCACGATGTGCGAGCCGCGCTTGGCTTGAAGGTAGCCTGGAATCGCCCCCCACAATGCGCCAAAGGCCGCTGCGATAATGATGGCGAGTGGTGCCATCAGCCACATGGATAACACATCGTCCAACACCAGCATCAGAATGCCGATGCCTAACCCTGCGATATACGCTTGACCTTCACCGCCGATATTGAACAAACCTGCATGGAACGCGACAGCCACGGCTAAACCTGTAAACACAAAGTTTGTGGCGTAATACAAGGTGTTGCTTAAGCCACCATATTCTAAGTTTGTCGCCCCTTGGATCATCACACTGAACGCGGCTGTCGGGCTTTCACCGACCATCAGTACCACTAAGCTAGAGATCACCAGCGCCACGGTCAGTTGCAGTGCGGGAACCAGAAATACTTTTACCCACGCAGGGGCACTTTGTTGAGCCACACTCATGCTGCACCCTCCTCTTGCGCGGCATTCGCCATCAAAATACCGAGTTGGCGTTCATTGGTGTCTTTGGCAATCACGTCACCCGTGATTTCGCCATCCGCCAATACAATGATGCGATCAGACAAAGACATGATTTCTTCAAGTTCTGTCGACACTAACAATATCGCTGCACCCGCATCGCGCGCTGCAATCAGGTTGCGGTGAATAAACTCAATCGCACCAATATCAACGCCACGGGTTGGCTGCCCGACAAGCAACACATCCGGCTCTCGCAGCATTTCACGCGCAATAATCAATTTCTGTTGGTTACCGCCGGAGAAGTTGGCGGATTTCAGATGAGGATCTGCGGGGCGAACATCGTATTTTTCCATCATGTTGCGTGTTGCCGCTTCAATCGCCGCTGGGTTCAATAAGCCTTTGCCGTAGGCAATATCATGCTGGAAACCCAATATGGCGCTTTCAGATGCCGGCATGGCTTTCACTAACCCTTGGCGAATACGATCTTCTGGTATATGCCCCACGCTAAGTTGACGCATGAGCCCAGCATTACGCTTGGTTTTAGGTGAAAACGTTTGCTCACCTTTCCCCGTTTTTAGCGTTATCTCGCCTTCTTGTGGCGTCGTCACGCCAGACAACACTGACAACAGTTCCGACTGACCATTCCCAGACACCCCCGCAACACCAAGAATTTCGCCAGCTCGCAGGCTGAAATTTAGGTTCTTGAGACGTTTAACACCTCGGCTGTCCCTCCATGAGACGCTTTCAACGCGAAGACGCTCTTCACCGGGTGTGGCCTTGCCTTTATCAACACGAAGCAGGACTTTCCGGCCCACCATGAGCTCAGCCAATTCGTCGACACTGGTCTCTGCTGTGGTGCGATGCGCGACCATCGCACCTTGACGCATTACCGACACCGAGTCAGTGACCGCCATGATCTCTTTCAGTTTGTGCGTGATCAGAATGATGGTCACACCCTGAGATTTTAGGGTGTTGAGGATATCGAAGAACTGTTCGATTTCTTGCGGTGTCAGCACACCCGTAGGTTCATCCAGAATAAGAATGCGTGCGCCGCGATACAGCGCCTTCAAGATTTCAACCCGTTGCTGAATGCCCACCGCCAACTCACCAACAATGGCGTCTGGATTAACGGTTAGGCCATAATCACTTTCGATTTTTTTCAATGCGGCACGCACATTGGTCGACGCCACATTGAGTAAGCTGTGCCCTTCGGCGCCTAGCATCACGTTTTCTAACACGGTGAACGTTTCCACTAACATAAAATGTTGGTGCACCATGCCAATACCATGAGAAATGGCGTTTTGGGAGTCTTTGATTTTAACGATGGAACCATCCACTTCGATGGTGCCGGAGTCGGCCTGATAAAAGCCATAGAGAATAGACATCAGGGTGGATTTTCCCGCCCCATTTTCCCCGACAATACCGTGAATAGTGCCCGGCATCACTTTGAGGTCGATGTCTTTGTTTGCGTGGACTGCACCAAAGCGTTTGTTGATATCGCGCAGTTCTATTGCGGGGTTTGCCATGCCTGCTCCTTGGCAAGTACAACGAAGGCTAGCGATACAAAACGCCCCCTGATAGGCATAAGCCAAATCAAGGGGCGAATGAGGTCGCTAAATTAATACTCGCAAGAATCTGTGCTGAAGTAATCGTGGACCACGATCTTGCCAGCAATGATATCGTCGCGGATCTGCTTAACACGCGCTTCCATTTCAGGCGTGACCAGATCTTTGTTGTACTCATCCAATGACCAGTCAACACCGCCTTCTTTCAAGCCAAGTGCTTGCAAACCAGGGGTGAATTCACCGTTTTGCGCATCGTTGAACGCATCTTGAACCGCGACATCAACACGCTTAACCATAGAGGTCAGCATCACACCTGGGTGCAGATAGTTTTGGTTGGAATCAACGCCGACAGCGTATTTACCTTCATCAACAGCGGCTTGATACACACCAACACCGGTACCACCTGCTGCGGCATAAACGACATCAACGCCTTTATCAAACTGAGATTTTGCAAGCTCTGCGCCCTTGGTAGGGTTATTCCAAGCCGCAGGCGTTGAGCCCGTCATGTTCTGAACAACGTCCGCGTCAGCCGCTTGGAATTTCGCGCCTTGCTCATAACCACAAGCAAATTTACGGATCAGCGGGATATCCATACCGCCAATGAAACCGACTTTGTCGCTTTCACTTTTCATCACCGCCAGTGCGCCAACAAGGAATGAGCCTTCGTGTTCTTTAAACACAACAGAACGCACGTTGGGGAGATCAACCACAGCATCGATGATGACAAATTGGGTTTTAGGGAATTGCTTCGCCACTTTTTCTACGATCGGAGCTTGTTGAAAGCCAACCGCTACGATTGGGCTAAAGCCACGTTGCGCCATGCGCAGCATCGCTTGTTCACGCTGGGCTTCATTAGTGATTTCAAACTCACCGTAGCTAACACCTGTTTCCGCTTTAAATGCTTCTGCACCGGTGTAGGCGGCTTGGTTGAACGATTTATCGAACTTACCACCCATGTCAAAAATCACAGAAGGCTTAAACGCATCGGCTGACGCCGATGCTGACATCAGACCAAGGGTTATTGCTGCTGCCAGTGAGGTGATCGTTTTCATCCTTGCTACTCCATTCATTGAAGAAATCCATAGTTTCTCGACCACGTTAACATTTAAGTTACAATGGACGGAACGTTATCGTCAGCAAAACGATGAAATCTTGAACGCTTTCACACACCGCCTTAGTTTTCGGCAAAAAACTCACCAGGTGCTAGCACAACACTCTCTAACTCAGGCAAATATCAGCCCAAACCAAACGGTGATCTGATGTCGCAGAAGCACGAAATTTGCCAACGTCATCCAATAAAAGTGTCAATAGCTGGTCATCTGGCGCAGGCCAGAACACCCCCGTTTCTTTTACTTGCAAATCCTTCGATGGCAACACGTAGTCCAAACGCAAGCCGCGCTGATGAGTGGCTTGGTTTTTGTTTCGTACATGACGCCCACGCACAAAGTGCGCCGCTCCGCCACTTTGAGGGATAGGAAAAGGCTGAATACGCGTATCACCGATCAATTGGGCAATCACCGCTTTGTCACCCTCACCGTTTTTCGGATCGGCATTCAAATCCCCCATCACCACAAATGATGAGCCTTTGGCCAAACCGCCTACTAAGCCCTTATCATCAACCAAATAGGATTCATTTTTCAGGATATCGTGCAATAAGCGAATTTCATCAGCATTGCGTTTGAGGTTTCGCTTTTCTGCACCGTCGAAGACAGGTGGCGTGGGATGACACGCCACAACATGCACGGTATGTTCACCGACGAACACTGGGATCGCGACATGATTTTTGGATGACAAACGTAGCCTTTGTTCCACGGCATGATCGAAGTAATGTCGTGGCATACGGGTATTGGGCATGCTCTGCCAAAGAAACGATTGCCAACTGCGCGCATTATCGATGTCCAACGGATACTTGCTCAGCAGGATGAAACCATATTGCCCATGGTGTCGCCCAAAGCCATGCGCACGTTCAGGCGCGGAAGAAACCTCTTCACCGTCAAACAGCGGTAACCCTGTATTGGTAGGAGGAAGGTACTGAAAGGGATACGTGATGGGGCATTGCCCATATTGCGATTGATTTAAGTAATGGGACTGAAAATACGCCAGCATGCCATCATCACCCCCTTCACCGTGATGATCGAACTCGCACAGAAGCAACACATCAGGTTGGCAATGTTGAATGATGGCAGCAATACGATTGAATCGCTCACTGTCGGCGTTTCTTAGCGAACTGAATACCTGATCAGGTTGATCAGCAGACATCGCGACATTAAACGTCGCAAATCGAAGTGTGGTTTGAGGCGTTACCATTTGATTTCAATATTCACTACACAATCAGATAGCAAAGGGTAACGCACTCAGAGTGACTTACGAACAGCTTTGACGATTAAGCACCATCGATAAGGCTTCTCGAATGTGTTTCGCATCCGCTTCTGCCCGATGTGGAGCAGGCCCAAGCGATGCCAACGCACTCAAAAAATCCTGCCTGTCGATACCATCATGACGGTGAAGCCAGTGCCCCACCTCCGTCAAAGTAAACGTTGGCCGCATGTGCGCGGCTTTATACAATCTCCCAAGCCAGAACAAGTCCCATTGGCTATCACACAATACATCGTCGAAATAACACAAGGTGTTGTTCAAATGGGTACAGACATCAAACACGGATAAGCCATTTATTTTCAAATACTCACGGCTAACGCCATGTATTTCAATTTCCGCATGATCATCCCAATACTGCCATGATTCAGGAGAAGACGCTGGGTTGATAAGTAGGCTAACGCCAGCGCCATCGGGCAAGCTGTAACCAACTTCTATCGGGTATGAAGCTTCTGTAAGGCCAGATGCTTCAAAATCGAGGGTAACCCACATATTATCGCTCCGTGATAATTTAGTGTTTTCGATAGTTAGAGAAGGCTATTTGGCTGCGACAGCACAACGGGTACATCCTTATCTTACCCTGCGCTTGGTCACGTGATGCTGCCAACCAGACTCTCTTCAAATTTAGCTTTAATATGCAACGGCAGGAATGCCATCGCTAACTGTAGTGTGTCTACGTCACTGTGCACGTAATAATGTAGTACGTAATCATGTTTATTTTTGTCTTTATCACTTTTTAGAAAGTAGGCGTTAACATCATGCAATGCAACCAACCTACCCCTGTGCTTGGCTTTGCTGGCTTCAGTGGCTCAGGAAAAACAACCTTACTTGAAGCAGTTATCCCGCAACTTAATGCTGTTGGCCTGCGTGTAGGACTCGTCAAACATAGTCATCATGACATAGAGCCGGACTCGCCACGTAAAGACAGTTACCGTCTTCGTTACGCAGGTAGCGATCAATTACTTCTCGCGACGGCAAAACGTCACATGCTTTTTTTTGAATATCACGACAATTTAGACAGAGAACCTTCTTTGCAAGAATGTCTAAACCAGTTGGATCACTCACGACTGGATATTGTGCTGGTTGAAGGTTTCCGCGATGCGGTACTGACCAAAGTCGAAGTACACCGACCCGCGCACGGCAAGCCGACACTGTTTAGCCATGACAGCAACATCATTGCCGTCGCATGTGATAAACCGCTAGCGTCATTGACTGGTGGAAACATGACTTCGCTGGATCTTAACAATGCCGATGAGGTGGCATCTTTTATCCGACACTGGTTAAGCCATGCAACTGACACGGAAAAGTATCTGCCATATTGCGCCAAGTAACACGCAGATTGGATTAGCACAATAAGACGATTAACCCAACGAGAGTTATCACAAAGCCCCGTTTGAACGCGACGATGTTCCATATTTAATGATCAATGTCTGGAAATGATGATTATCGTGTCGCTCAAACCAGCCAAAATCACCAGAATAAGCCTTCGTCCATAGAATGAATAAGAAGTTAGAAATGAAATCAACCAATCGTACGGTCAGCAAAAGCAAACAAATCGCACTCGTTGCACATGATCACCGCAAAACCGACCTTTTACGCTGGGTTGAAGAAAATAAAGATGCACTCTCCCACCACCAACTTTTCGCGACGGGAACCACAGGTACGATTTTGAGCCGAGAAACAGGCCTCAATATCACATCACTGATGAGTGGCCCAATGGGCGGTGATCAGCAATTGGGTGCAATGATTTGCGAAAAGAAAATCGACGTTTTGGTGTTCTTTTGGGACCCACTCAGCTCAGTGCCCCACGACCCGGATGTGAAAGCGTTACTGCGTATTGCGGCCGTGTGGAACATTCCTGTCGCCATTAATCGTGCCACCGCCCGTTATTTGATCACGTCTCCAATGATGAGCGAAGAAGTGCAGGTCGATATACCCGATTACGAAGCCTATTTAGCGGAAAGACTGTAACGATGATTCTCCAGCCTCAAATTCAGGGCGTCATCGCCCGCAGTTGCCACCCCATTGGGTGCAAAGCTGCCATAGAAAAGCAAATTTATCTGGCACAGCAGCAAGCTCGAACGTCAGATATGCCCAGAAACGTACTGATTTTAGGTGCGTCTTCTGGATTTGGGCTGGCTTCTCGCATTGCACTGACCTTTGGCCCCGCGAACGCTTCAACCATTGGCGTGTCCTTTGAGCGCGGCATGTCAGACAAAGGCATTGGCAGTGCAGGTTGGTATAACAATATTTTTGTCAAAGACGCTGCTATCAAAGCTGGCCGCACCACGTCCAATATCGTCGGCGATGCTTTTTCTGATCAAACCCGTCAAATGGTGGCTGACACCATACGCACCCAATGCGGCGGGAAGGTCGATCTGGTTGTGTACTCATTGGCAACAGGCATACGCCCTAACCCCGAAACGGGCGAGTTTTGGCGCTCATCTATCAAACCTATCGGCGAAGCTGTCGAAGGTTATGCCATAGATTTCGAGAAAAACCGTCTGAATAGCGTCACGTTATCTCCCGCCAGTGAGCAAGAGATCAATGACACCGTGAAAGTGATGGGCGGTGAAGACTGGCTAAGCTGGATGCAGTTTCTCGGTCAGAACGATTTGTTGGCGGAAGGTTGTCGCACTGTCGCCTACTCTTACATTGGCCCAGAACATACGCATGCGATTTACCACAAAGGCACGCTAGGTTTAGCCAAAACGCATCTTCATCAGACCCGACATGACATCGATGCGCTGCTGTCAGGCATTAATGGACAAGCCGATATTGCGGTGTGCAAGGCGCTCGTGACCAAAGCCAGTGTGTTTATCCCAGGGCTAACCCCTTACCTGCTGGCGCTTTACCGAGTGATGAAAGCCAAAGGCCTGCAAGAGGGTTGTATTGAGCAAATGGATCGGTTGTTCTACAACAAGTGGAACCGTCAACAAGACAGAGACGATGAAGGACTGATCCGACTGGATGACTGGGAACTTCAGCCAGATGTGCAAGATGAGGTTAACACTCTGCTTGCACAAATGACGCCGGAGAATTTCACACAGATTGCCGATTACGAAGGTGTTCTCACCGACTTCTTGCAGCTTAATGGTTTTGGTTTTTCAAACGTTGATTACGACCAGCCTGTCGATATCGAGCAATTAAAAACACTCGTGCCTTAACGCCTACCTATCAACCCAAAACGACCAACGAAAAACGTGTCGCTAAACTTCAATTGGCAACGCGTTTTTCGTGGTGAGATTGCTTAGGTATATCACGACGATTCACCAGCCTGCGGGTAATCTAACGCTTCTCGGATTCTACTTTCATTCTTAGCAACCCAATCTTTGTTGACCGCGCCCCAATCGTTAATTTCATAACCGCCATTTTTGTTTGCGCCGACAAATTGCACATTGATATCAAGTTCTTCTAAGGCATCAATGGTGTCTTGTGCGGTACGCCTTGGCATTCCTGTTTCTTTGATGATGGCGGGAACCGTATTCACACCCTGACCAATAAGATGCGACACCAATAAGCGTCGATAAAAACTGGTTTTGGTTTTACTTGGTTTGCTCAAATGGTTTTCTCCTTGGCGATGAATGCCAAGTCTAAACCTTCACCTCAGCAGATAAACCGTTTTCACTATCTTTGACCAAATAGTGTGTCGCATTTCACGCTGCACAACGTCTTGTTAAGCGCCGAACCAATATCACACTCTTTGAAAGCCGCAGTACACCCTTCATTGAATACCGCGTGTTGGTCTCAGCATTGACACGCGATTAACCCTTCAAGAATCGCCGAGGCATGCCAGACTTCTTGGTGAATTTCTTCGAAGGAGAACCGCCATGGCGCAACAAAAAACCAAAGTGTCCACTCATGAAACCATGGAACATGCCTATGGTGACGACGTAGAGCACAAGCACAATAAAGACCATATGGAATATCGTGATCATGAGCCAAGCCACGGGCACCACCTCCACGGCGGTGTTGATACCCACAAAGGCACACACCATCATCACCGCACCACACACCACCATCATCATTACTATGGCCCTGTCACCATTGTGATGGGCTCGGAAGAAGACGAAGAATAACCTTGTAGCAAAACAGGTGAGAAACTAGATACACAGCCCGTCACATTTGGCGGGCTGTTGCTTTTGTTGATAAAGAATCTTTTGTGATACACGTGGTGATCAAGACGTCCACTACCCTTTATTCCAATTAGCTAATAGACGGGGAAAGCAATGATGGGCGGCGAACATTCCAACGTTATTTTTCACTTCATTGATGTGTTCTTCAACATGATATGGCAAATCTACTGGCCGTTGGCGTTTGGGTTGATGCTCTCTTCGTTTATACGCAATTGGCTTCCTGTGGAAACCGTCGCCAAACACTTGGGTAGCACTAGCGCAAAAAGCCTCGCTTTCACCACCTTGCTCGGTGTCGTCTCGTCATCCTGCTCTTATGCCGCCGCTTCGCTTTCTCACACCTTGATGATTAAAAAGTCCACCATCGCCAATGCAATGGCTTTTCTGGTGTCGAGCACCAATTTGATCATGGAAATGTTTATTGTCTTGGTCGCCTTGCTCGGTTGGACATTCTTTTGGGGGGAAATCATCGGTGGTTTGATTCTGATTATGGCTGTCGCTTTCTTGTTTGAACGCTTCTTCCCCAAAGATGTTGAAGCCGAGCTTCGTCAGAAATTAGAGGATGACCAAAAACCCAAATCCAGCGAAGCAACAACAACCATGAGTGGCTGTGGCATGGATATGTCAGCGATGAAGCACGAAGGTCATGAACACATGGACATGGCTAAACCTGCTGACAAACATGAAGAAAGCGACTGCGGCATGGATATGCCAGCGATGAAGCACGAAGGTCATGAACACATGGACAAGCACATGGACATGGATTCCATGCCGTCCCACGCCCCGTTATCGTCCACCATGGCGAAAATCAGTAAAACGGCAGGCTTTTTTCATATGGATCTGGCCATGATTGGCAAAGAAATTCTGATTGGCGTGGTGGTGTCTTCAGTGCTTATCGCCATTGTGCCGCTTGACGGTTGGCGCGCTTTGTTTATCAGCAGCGATGTGAATATGCCAGCATGGCTGCATTCCTTCCTTGATGTAATTATTGGTATTTTCGTCGCCATGATCGCGTATGTCTGTTCAGTCGGTAATTTGCTGTTGGCGGCGGCGCTTTGGCATGGCGGCATTTCGTTCGGTGGGGTTATCGGCTTTATTTTGGCAGATGTGCTGACCATCCCCATGATGCGGGTATACCAAAAATACTATGGCACTCGCCCCACCAAGTGGATGGTCGGGCTGCTCTTTGTCGGTATCTTATTTACCGGTTTGAGCATCGATGCGATCTTTTCTGGATTTGGTGTTGCGGTATCGAGTGAAACACTCAGACCACTGATCCAAGATGGTTTCGGCCTGAATTTCACCACCATCATGAACCTCATTTTTATTCCTCTTTCTATTTGGTATTACCAAGTCGGAAAGAAAGCCAACGCTGGCATGGGAATGAGCATGTAAGACAGTATTCAGCAAAAAGCGGCAAGCACTTTTGCGCTTGCCGCTCGCCGTTAAACCTTCAATTATTTATTCAGCGAATCACTTCAGTATTAGTCGATGTAGAGTTGTGATTGCAACAGCATCGCATCCAAAATCATGTTACTCACTTCGCCATCTGTTTTACCTACAGTGTCCAATGAATAGGCAGATGTCATGTCAGACACACTGAGGTTGTCGATAACAATCTGCTGGTCAATGTTTCCATCACCTTCACTTGAAACATTAATCACCACGTTACCGCCGCCGTCATCCACAAACGATAAATAGGCATCCAAAGAAGTTTCATTTTCATCTTGAAGTAAATCAGACAAGTCGATGGCATCGGCCATCAAATCGAAATCAGTAATATGGTCAACTGACACACCTGATTGCCCTTCGATGTCAGCATGAAGGAACTTAAACGTATCGGATCCACCACCGCCTGTGAGCGTATCGTCACCTTGCCCACCGACCATCAAATCATCACCTAAACCGCCATCCAAAATATCTACACCACCTCCACCAAAAATAGTTTCATCTGCGGAAGTCCCCGTGAAATTATCGTCAATGTCTAACCCTGCAAACGAAATAATCGGATCGTCAATCAAACTGACCGTGACGGTTGACGTCACTGATTCACCAGCGTTTGACACTGTGTAGGTAAACACTTCCGTTTCATCCAGGCCGTCAGTGGCTGAGGTGAGAAGAAACTGATATTCACCACTTCGATGAACGCCAAAATCTTCGGTATAGAGAGAAAATACACCGTGATCGGTTTCTATGTTGATCAACCCATTTGCGTCAGGATTGTAGGTCGTCCCATTCCATTCAACAGAATCTAATGTTGCATCGCCAGTCAGGCCCATATCGTTATCAAGAAGGTTACCGACGCGATAATGCAGTTCATTGCCATACTCTGAACCATATACTAGGCCAGACTCATAGACTGACACCACATCTGCAACGGCGGTCATTGAGGCGTCGTGAGTAATAGAAAGTACCGCAGTGTCAGAATCACCGTCGTCATCACCGAGCGTATAGGTAAACTGCTCGTTGGTGAATGGACCGCCACCGGAGGCGGATGACTGGAAACTGTAGCTTCCGTCAGGGTTAATGATCAATGTACCGAGCGCCGCAGCAATGGTGGTTGGGCCGCTCACAAAATAGGTGGTACCGTCATACAATACTGACGTGACTTTTGCGTCGGAGCTTGCCGAATCTTCGCCACCCGTATCAGAAATCACATTGCCGTAAATTAAGCCCAATTCACCAACGCTATCGCTGTCGTCAATGGCGTCGACATTCTGATCGGTAACATCAAGAGCAACTTGAGTCCAAGCGCCATCACCAACGCGATAATAGAAGCTGTCTTGTTGCGTTTCAGACGCCGTATGATCGAACAAAGGCGCTTGGTAGGTGAAAGAACCATCGGGATTCACCGTCACCGAACCGCCGAGGGTTGTCACGAATGTGGTCGCACCATTTACTGTTGCTGCCCCCGTTCCTGACGCATCGGTCGCCACTTCAATGGAATTGTTGGTGTCTCCCGTATCGTTCGCAAGCAGACCTGAAGAGGCATCAACAGTGAGTGTGTTTTCTTCACTCACGGTGTAAGTGTCCGCCACCGCCGTGAAATCATCCGTGAGCGTAATACCAAACGTATTGATTGAAACATGCCCTGACGAATCAACCGCTCGCACCGTGACAGTAGGATAAGGGTCGGTTTCAAAATCCAGCTTAGAATTATCTCTGATTGTCACTTGGCCGTTTGTCGAATTTATCTGAAATGCGCCGTTGTGATCATCAATAAGCGAATAAGATACTGAGTCTTTATTCGTCGAAAATGAAATGGGGTAATTAGACGAAGAATCTTGATAGTGGAGGCCACTGGATACATTAGATGTTTGGCCATCATAGGTCACCGTCGCCCACACATCAGTGCCATTCGATATAGGTTGATTATAGTTAGAGCCAGTGGCATAAACCGTTCCGCCAGTGGCCATGACGGTCGATATCACTGTCCCTCCAAGATAAAAAGTAACGGTCGCCCCAGAAGGTATACCATTGGCATGAATCCCAGTGACATGGCTGCCACCATGTCCATGCCAACGAACCTGTGTACCATCAATCCAACTTCCAATACCTTCAGGATCAGCGTACGCCGTTAACCCGACAGAAGTTCCGTTTGCCGCACTTTCACTCACTGAATTGGAACTTCCGTTAGAATCAGTGACTGCGCCTATACCCGAGCCATCCGTTTCTGCGGTGACATCAATGACATATTCTTTGGCGATTGAACTGCCGTCCGCTGAGGTTGCAGTCACTTCAATCGTGACTTGTGGCTCTGTCGACGCATTCAACAAGTTATGATTCGCCACAGACACTTGCCCGGTCGATGAGTTAATACTGAACGCACCGCCATGGTTGTCACTCAAGCTATAAGTGACGGCGTCACCATCACCATCAACTGCTTGCGCTCTGAGGTACACATATCCATTACTGGCATCACCTGTGAGATTTTGCATGTTGTCAATGTCGGTGAGTTCGCCAATTCCGCCATCAATCACATTGATGTCAAAATCTCTTGTGCTGCTACTGCCATCGCTTGAAGTGGCGAGTACGCTGACGGTTTGGGTCGTACCCGTCAGTGCACTCAGGTCTGCCGCGACGGTCACGACACCCGTTGATGGATCAACCGTAAACAGTCCACCAGCATTATCCGTTAATGAATAAACAATGTTGTCACCGTCCGCATCAATAGCGGAAAGGTCGATGCCAACCGTTGAACCTATGTTGGCAACGTCTGAAACCTGATCCGTATCGGTATCCGTGTCAGTGATGCTACCGACGCTCGCGTCTGTATCCCCATCTACTGCATTGGCATTAAGCACATCAATGACATAAGACTGGCTGCTAACACTGCCATCGGTAGACGTCGCCTGAACCACAATGGTGTGTTGTTGTGCTGTTTCGTAATCTAAGTTCCCCGCAACGGTAACAACACCGCTGGTAGGGTGAATCATAAACAAGCCACTTGCGTTGTTACTTAATGAATAACTGACGGTGTCTGTGGCATCACTGTCCGTTGCATTTAACGTCAACCCAACGGTTGAACCAATCCCTGCGTTCTCCGATATTTCACTATTTGTGGCATCCGAATCAGTAATAGCCGTAACAGAGAACTCGCTTTTATCATCCGTTAGGTTAATGGTCATTGTGTGCGTTGTGCTACTGCCATCAGTCGACGTGGCTTGCACCGTGATGTTATGGCTCGTGGCAGTTTCGTAATCCAACGCGCCTGCCACCGTCACTTTGCCCGAGTCGGGATCGATGGTGAACAGCCCCCCTGCATTATCAGTTAGGGTAAACGTGATGCTATCGGTACCATCACCATCGACCGAGTTGAAGGTCACCCCCACGCTGTCGCCGATTGCTGCACTTTCAGAGACGGTGTCTGCCCCTGCGTCCGTGTCGGTGATCGCCGTCGCAGTGAACTCCGACTTGTCGTCGGTCAAACTGATGATGTAGCTCTGGTTTGAGGTAGAGCCGTCTGTCGACGTCGCCACCACGGTAATGGTATGACTCGTGGCGGTTTCATAATCCAGTGCCGCCGCTACAGTCACAATGCCGCTGCTGGGATCAATCGTGAACAAGCCGCCTGCGTTATTACTCAAAGAATAACTCACCGTGTCACTGCCATCACTGTCGGTGGCGTCTAAGTCCAGCCCCACGGTGGTGCCAACAGTGACACTCTCTGACACCACACTGTTGGTGGCGTCAGTATCGGTGATCCCCGTGACTGCAAACT